>DATDNL010000532.1:0-6035 GCA_036518315.1 Flavisolibacter sp.
CAGGGTGAACGAACGGAAAACAAGTGTTTACCAGGTGCATCATCCCAACTGGCTAATTCACCCCGTACGACACTACCACGTCCAATGCGATATTGAAAAGATGTATGGTGCAGAATTTGTTGAGCCATTGAGTCAACCACCCAGATCAGTCTTTCTTGCAGAAGGTTCTGATATTTCTGTCATGAATAAAACGACACTAAATCCATAATATTAACAAGGTAAAAGAGATTGGAATTGACAACAAAACAGCATTACACACTAGTTATTATTGGAGGAGGCCCGATCGGGATTGCCTGTGCACTGGAAGCTAAAAAACGCCATGTTGAATATGTCATATTGGAAAAAGGCGCATTGGTGAATTCCATCTTCAACTACCCGGTTAATATGACGTTCTTTTCGACATCGGAACGGTTGGAGATCGGGAATGTTCCTTTTGTATCAAATAATCCGAAGCCGACGCGGAACGAAGCCCTCGAATACTACAGAAGGGTTGCCAAGGATAATAAGGTCAACATCCATTTGTTTGAGGAGGTGACCTCTGTCGAAAAGGCCGATGTTGCAACAAATCAGCAAGCGGAATACACCATCACTACCAGTAAGGCGATCTACACCTGCAACTTCCTAATTCTTGCAACAGGTTTTTACGATATCCCCTATTTATTGAATGTTCCGGGAGAGAATCTTCCCAAGGTGAAGCATTACTATGATGATCCCCATTTCTACGCGTTCCAGAAAGTGGTCGTAGTAGGTGCGCAGAACTCGGCAGTAGATGCCGCTTTGGAGACCTGGCGCAAGGGAGCCGAAGTAACAATGGTGGTCCGTGGACCCGAGATCGGTAAAAGGGTCAAATATTGGGTTAAGCCTGACATTGAGAACAGGATTAAGGAGGGCTCAATAACCGCCTATTTCAATTCATATGTTAAAGAAATACGGCAGGCTGAGGTAGATATTCAAACGCCCGGAGGCGTCGTGTCGCTGCCGAACGACTGGGTTATCGCGATGACGGGCTATCAACCCAACCTGGACTTTCTTAGAAAGATTGGAATCGAATTAAGCGATGATGAGGTGCTGAAACCGAACTATAATGAGGAGACGCACGAAACTAACCAGCAGAACATTTACCTGGCGGGCGTTATTTGCGGGGGCATGAACACGCACCGTCTTTTCATTGAAAACTCAAGAGAGCACGCGGTGAAAATACTCGATGATATCGCACAAAAAGCCTCTTAACGGTGCCCGGCACCATTACCAGAGGCAATAAAAAGAACTTTAGGGTTTAGTTGGTTTAGTCTTCAGCCTTATTGGAAACCAGCGAAAGCTTTGCAAAATCAGAACCGGCAAATATCCTTGCTAAACTGATATCATTAGATTTTTGATAAGCAGGCAGGTTTTTTTGAGTCACAATTCTCCAGAAGTTCTTGGCTTTCAATTCCTGGTAATCTCTTCCCTGTAC
This sequence comes from Flavisolibacter sp., assembly GCA_036518315.1. Taxonomy (GTDB): domain Bacteria; phylum Bacteroidota; class Bacteroidia; order Chitinophagales; family Chitinophagaceae; genus Flavisolibacter. The sequence continues at coordinate 1,454 of DATDNL010000532.1, forward strand.
AATGATTCCACGAACCGGGTCTCTTTTCTTCAATTCAAAACGAATGATCTTTCCTGAAGGGATGGTTTCCTTTGCTAAAAATGTTTCGATTTGTTCAACTGTCATAGCCGGCTAAGGTAAGGGTTTCGATTATTTGCAACAATGGCTGAATGTTAAAAAAATACTCATGAGGTGTTTTGTGTATGTATTCTTGCGGTGGACCATTAATAGAGATGCTTATAAATAAGATTCCGTCTTTATATTATCTTAGTGGAAATTCCTGCTTATGAGAATCTTTACCCTTACACTATTTGTGGTCCTTTTAGTGGCTGGTTGTAAAAAAGACAAACCTTACAGGATTGACGCCACAAAGATTACCGGTATGGATGAAAATGGAGACAGTACTGGCACGGTTGACCCGACCGACTGGCGCTTCGATGACCGGTGGAATGAAAAAGAACTGGCGCTTTTCAACTTCGGGGACACGATTTCTACGTGGGGGATGATGAAGGCAACCAGTTTTTTCGCTAGTGCTACTCCAAACCCTGCTTCTGCCGTGATGATGCTAAACTTCACTGCCAACCAACCGACATTATTGAAGTGGGTCATCACTGACGAGGATCTGAATGTGTTGTTCACAAAAGCCGTACGCCTGGAAGGCTTATTTCCGAACAGGGGATTTGGACTAGACGTTCGGAACGCTAAGTTTAAGCAACCCGGATTCTACCGCGTTTATTATGCGTTTTATTCTTATGGGGGTGTACTTTACAGTAAAGGGCACGGCGATTTTCAGAAGCTGTAGTGACGGCGATCCTGGTTTTTTACCTCATCGGCTCTTGCGTGTTTAGGCCGATATCAATATCATTCTCTTTGATCTTGACGAACAGAAGAAGATGCCGAAACAATACTGAAACAAGTTCAGTACAAGGTTCACATAACATCCAGCGATCCCGCTATCAATAAGAAAGCAAAACGCAGCACTTTAGCGCTGCGTTTATAATATATGGTGTTTCTATTGTTAGATTAACGGCTTCCGGCTATCGCTGTTGTCTTTTCGTCTGAATCAACCGTTTCTGCTTGCTTCACCAGTTGCACTTCCGCATGGATCTTTATCTCGTTACTTACAACCACCTGGCCTGCTTCTGTAACCGCGTCCCAGGTGAGGTTGAAGTCTTTCCTGTTGATCTTGCCCTGGACGGTAAAACCTGCTTTTTGTTGTCCCCATGGGTCAACCACAGTACCGCCAAATTCTACATTAAGTGTGATTGGCTTTGTTACGTCCCTGATGGTAAGGTCACCATGAAGCGTCACATCATCACCCTTTGCTTCATACTTTTTGCCAACGAATTTCAGTTGGGGGTGTTGTTCAGCGTTGAAGAAATCATTTGATTTCAGGTGAGCGTCTCTCTGGGCGTTGTTGGTGTCGATTGAATCAATATCGGCTTTGAATTCGATTTTCTTTGCTGTATTGAAATCTTCTGTTTCTGTCTCTACGTCCAAATCATAAGATTTGAAGTAACCGGTTACTGTAGTGATCATGAGGTGTTTTACCTTGAACTGGATCTCAGAGTGTGCCGGGTCGATCTTCCATTTAATTGCCATAATCTTAAGTTTAAAGTGTTTGTTATTTTCTTTTTATTATAGTTGAATCATCAAAAACAATTCCCTTTTGTATCCTGCCTCATCTATATGAAGACAGTGTCTTAACTCTTAGCCGTTTCTGGGGCCAAAGCTGCATCTACGCTTGCCTTTCCACCGCCTGCGATCACTAGTGTGAGGGCCACGCCAAGGAGGATGATGAAATATTCAATCCCCTCTCCTTTTTGGTTACCTGCCCAGTTCATGAAGAAGCCGTTTGCTGCGTGAAATTTGAACATGATAATGCTGAACAGTCCGAATATCCCCACAGCTGCAACCCGGGTAAACACACCTGCGATCACCATGAGTGCTGCGATGCTTTCAATCAGCACCACCAGTAGAGCGATAAAGTAAGGAAGTCCTGCCTGGCCTGTTAAGAAACCCATGGTTCCTTTAAATCCGTAGCCACCGAACCAGCCTAACAGTTTCTGCGCGCCATGCGCAAAGACCGTTGCTCCCAGGGCCACTCTCGCGATCAATGCTGCCCAGTTATCCGAATTTGTTGATAGTAGTTTTTTCATTTTCTGTTTATTCTTTTGTTTAGTTGTGTAATACTTTCCAGCCACCGACCCAGTTATAGTTGTACTTGTTGTTTAGCTGGATCAGGAGTGCCGTCATATTTTCAAGGGTACGGCTTATTGAAAGACCACCGGCTACCACGGGATTGAACCCGGTATTCGCCACCACGTCACTTACTACCTGTACCGACTCTTCATCATTCCCAGCTATCAGAACATCGACTTGCTTTCCGTCTATTACAGGCTGAGAAAAATCGCCTGCAAAGACTGTATTGAATGCCTTGACTATTTTGGAATCGGGTAAGCAGGCTTGTAACTCTTCTGCTGCACTTCTATCGGGTGGCGTAACCAGGCCATCATAACGTTCGTTCAAAGGGTTGGAGATGCTGATCACGATCTTTTGGGTAGCTACATCTTTGATGCTTTCGGCCACTTCCTTTTCTACTTTGTATTCGACAGCAGGTATGATAATATCTGCTTCCCAGCTAGCATCAAAAGGACAGCCCATGCTATCAATGTCAGCATTAAGATTGGTGCCTTTAATTTCATCTATAAGTTGTTGAACTTTTTCCTGGTCGCGGGCAAACAGTAATAAACGGTAATTGCTTTTGGCAAGATTCCTCGCGATGGCAGAACCCATGCTTCCTGTCGCCCCTATAATCGCTATTGTTTTTTTACTTGCCATTTCGCTCTGTTTTGTTACACAAAGCTAGCATGAGGGCCACCTTCCCACCATTGAGGTGAGATAAGAAATGCCATTGACGTGTGTCAACCGTCGTCATTGACCTATGTCAAGAAAAAAGAGGTGGTGGAAGCCTAGTTCTTTGCGGTCATCTGCTTGCGGATGCGACTGAGGGTTTCGGGCGTGATGCCGAGAAAAGAGGCTATCATATGCTGGGGGACGCGTTGCGGAATGGTCTCGCAGCTATCAATGAGTTGTTGGTAACGTTCTTCGGCCGTTTGACTGTGAGAGCTCATTAACCTTCGTTGGGTGGCAATGACGTTGTTCTGAAGAAGGAGCCTGAAATACTTTTCAAATTTTGGGATCTTTTCGAGTAACTGGTCCTCGGCCTGTTTCGATAAGAGCAGCAGTTCGGAATCTTCAAGGGCATCAATCGTGTACGTTGCTGGTTCGCCCGTCAGGAAGCTATAGTTGTCGGCGATCCACCAGCCTTCGAAAGCGAATTGCATAATGTGTTCACTGCCCTTGTCGTCGATGGTGTAAGAACGAAGCATGCCTTTTTCGACAAAGGCTACATATTTGCAGACATCGCCTTCCTGTAAGAGGTATTGACGCTTACGCAACTTCTTGGGCGCAAAAAAGGATTTACATAATTGCTTCTCTTCCTCGGTGAGGTCAATCTTGTCAGCCACGTTGCGAAACAGTACTTCAAACATTTGCCGGTGTTGTAAAGCAAAAATAGACCTAGGCCTCCAGTGAATGAAATATAGTTTTAAAGTGAGGCAACTTTCGGTACGGGTATCGTGCTATAACGAAAACAACAGATTACGAGAGCATATTTCGTCAATAGGGATCACTGAATAATAATACCTCTCCCGCTTAAGTTCCCCCTTTAGGGGGACAGGGGGCATTTACCGACGCCACCCTGCCATTTACCGAGAATATACTGCAATAGATACTATGTGCCCTTGACTTCTGCTTATTCCCCTTGTTACTTTGACCTAAAATCAGAAACAATGAACGAGCAAGAATTTAAACAAGGCGTAGAAGAAAGATGGGATCCTCATCCAAGATCTAAAAGTGGTGGACGTGTTTTTATGGGCTTACTTCTATTTATCATAGGTATTCTACTGTTGTTACGGACCTCCAATATTGTGTGGTTCCCAGCATGGTTCTTCACCTGGCCCATGATCTTTATTGCAATAGGCTTATTTACCGGTTTAAAACATGGCTTCCGCGGAGGTGCATGGTTTATATTTCTACTGATCGGTGGTCTGTTCCTGGTCAACGAGGTTGACTCCACGTGGCACATGGAACGATATGTATGGCCCATCGTTCTGATCGCTATCGGTATAGGGTTTATTCTTCGTCCGAGAAGACATGATCGTTGGCGTCGTTGGGAACGTTATCAATACCGTTCACGCTGGCAGGACCGGGAACCGATGCTATCTGAAAACGTCAACACAGGACCACAGGATTTCGATAGAAGAGATTTTATTGACATCACCGCTGTTTTCGGTGGGACAAAAAAAAATGTCCTAAGCAAGAATTTCAAGGGAGGTGATATAACAAGCTTTATGGGAGGTTCAGAGATCAACTTGACACAGGCTGATTTTTCAGGAAGGGTAATTATTGATGTCACCAACATATTCGGAGGAACGAAACTTATCGTCCCGCCTACCTGGGATGTACAGAACGATATCACGGCCATCTTCGGTGGTGTAGAAGACAAGCGCCAGCTCGATGGTGTGACATTGGATCAAAA
>DATDNL010000533.1:0-4442 GCA_036518315.1 Flavisolibacter sp.
AGATGGCTGTGAGCAAAACAATCAAAGGTTTCAGCATGTGTATGGTTTGAATGAGTGTCAAAATTAGGTGGAGATCCGGTATTGACAGCCGAAAGCTATTTGTATAGAAATCCAATGAAGTTTAAGCTCAGCAGAAATTTCAACCTGCTCTTAACAGTCCGCATCAATATCTTTGGCGATACCTTTGGCTGCTTAATTTTCGGGAACTTTGAACTTTAAACTTTGAATTTTAACCTGTAATGACCAATCCAAAACAAAATAAAGATGCACTGGGTAAAGGCATTCGCTCTCTTCTTCAGAGTATTGATTCGGATCTGAAGAACACCGCGGGCCAGTTGAAGCCCCAGGTGGTGGAAGCTGCTACCAGTGTACTTCGCCTGCCCATTGAGAACATTGAAACCAATCCTAAACAGCCACGCCGCGATTTTGATGAACAGGCCTTACAGGAGCTGACACATTCTATCAAACTGCATGACTTAATTCAACCCGTTACCGTCTCCAAACTTCACGGTAATAAATACCGCCTGATCTCGGGAGAAAGGCGCCTGAGGGCGGCAAAGATGGCCGGCCTGAAAGATGTCCCTGCCTACATACGCCAGGCAGACGACCAGGAACTGTTGGAATTAGCCCTTCTCGAAAACTTACAAAGAGAAGACCTTAATGCCATAGAGATAGCACTAAGCTATAAGAGAATGATGGATGAATTGACCTACACCCAGGAAGAAGTAGCCGAACGAATGGGTAAGGACCGCAGTACGGTTACCAACTACATCCGCTTGCTGAAGTTGCCGCCGGATATACAGGTGGCGGTTCGAAGTGGCGAGATCAGCATGGGCCATGCAAGAGCGCTGGTAAACGTCGACAAAATAGACCAACAGTTATATATATTCGACGAGATCAAATCAAAAGGACTTTCGGTACGTCAGACCGAGCATCTCGTTCGAAATCTTTATAAGGAAAAGGCACCCAAAAAAACCACAAACTCACTGCCGGATGGATATAAGAAAGTAGAAGATAAACTGGCTTCTCATTTCAGTACGAGGGTAAAGATGAAGCACAGCAAGAATGGAAGTGGCCAAATCACCTTTGACTACTATTCACTGGAAGAACTAAACAAGTTATTGGATCAAATGAATGTGAGTATTGATTAGAATGAGTTTATATCGGAACCGTATCATTATTCTTGCCCTTTGCTTTTTTATAAGTGGAATCGCTTTTTCACAAGATACCACTGTGCATAGGCAGGACTCCGCAGTTATTGCCCAAGACACCCTTCGAATCTTCAAGGACAGTACCGCGGGAACAATGCCGGCCGACTCCATACCCAAGGTAGCTAAGCAAATGAGCAGCGTGAACAAGACTGACTCTGTGCTCAAGGCCCACTCACCAAAAAAGGCAGCGATCCGCTCGGCCATTTTGCCTGGTCTTGGCCAGGTATATAATAAGAAGTATTGGAAGATCCCGATCATCTATGGTGCCCTGGGAGTTGCCGGGGCAGTGTTTGCCTATAACCTTACTAATTACAGGGCACTACGAATTGCCTACAGGGCGAAATACAATGCTTCGCTTAGCCCACCTGATTCATCGGAGTGGTCAAAGATCCGCTACGACCTTTTGCCCATCGACATGAATGCTCTCCGATCCTACCGTGACGAATTCCGCAGGAATATCGACTACTCCGTATTAGCCATTTTAGTTTTGTGGGGACTGAACGTGGTAGATGCAACCGTGGATGCGCACCTCAAGCCCTTCGACGTAAGCCCCGACCTTACGATGCGATTTAAAATAGGTCCGGGTGTTTCAGCCGGTACAATGGGCCTCGGCGTGGTGTTTGACATACATGGCAAAAAAAGTCAGGCAAACAGCAGCTTACGATATTTCCAGCCATGAACTCTTGTATACCTTAAATGCCTTGCATGGTTCTCCTCCGCCGTCCTCTGTGACCTCCTCTCTCAACTATAAACGACTCACCCAACCCGCAAACGACCCAACCTCGAACATCGAACCTCGAACACCGAACTTCCTGAAACCTTTTCGACCTCTCCAACCATAGGCGACCCCGATCTACAAACTACAAACTTCAAACTTCTCTCCAACTCCAAACCCTCGACCTTCCGCCTTCCACCTTCTACCTTCCACCTTCCGCCTTAAACCTCATACCTCCGCCTTCCACCTTTTCCCTTTACTTTCGCGGAATAAAACCAGTTTATGAAAATCGCACTGATAGGTTATGGCAAGATGGGTCATATGATCGAAGAAATAGCCACGGAAAGAGGCCACGAAGTAGTCCTGAAGATTGACGTTAATAACCAACAGGAATTCACAAAAGAAAACTTGTCAAAGGCAGATGTCGCCATCGAATTCACTAACCCGGACAGTGCCTTTCAAAATGTAATGAACTGCCTTGAGTTTGGAACGCCGGTAGTAAGTGGCTCTACCGGGTGGAACAAGAAACTGGAAGAAGCCAGGGCTTTCTGTAAACAAAAGAATGGCAGCTTTCTTCATACCAGCAACTTCAGCATCGGTGTCAATATATTTTTCGAGGTCAATAAGATGCTTGCCAAACTGATGTCCTCGCAACCGGAATACGATGTCACGTTAAGGGAAATCCATCACACCGCTAAAAAAGACGCACCCAGTGGTACGGCCGTTACCCTGGCCGAACAGGTTCTTTCTACTATTGGTCGCAAAAAGAATTGGGTCAATCAGCCGGCGACTGGTAAAGAAGAACTTTCCATCATCAGCGAGCGAATAGACCCCGCGCCGGGCACACACTATGTAAAATACACTTCAGAAGTGGACGATATTGAGATCATCCACACGGCACATAGCCGTAAGGGCTTTGCCCTTGGAGCGGTCCTTGCTGCCGAATACATCGCCAATAAGAAAGGTATCTTCTCAATGAAAGACGTGTTGAACATCACCGCTCAATAAGCTTTAAAACATCCTTTCTTATTTACCGTCGCTGGAAACGAGGGAATAACTTTGCAGAAATAAGTGTAGTTGACAGTTTATCTAATCAGCGGGCAGGCAGCAGATGAAAAGCTATTTGAAAACTTAAGACTCCCCTCCGATCTTAAGACCAGGAACGTTCATTGGATAGAACCGTTAAAAGACGAGAGTCTTCAGCACTACTGCGGGCGACTATCGGAACAGGTGGATGCCTCGGGGGAATTCGTTTTAATAGGTGTTTCGCTTGGAGGGATGGTGTCGGTCGAGTTAAATAAGATACTCAACCCGAAACGAATCATCATTATTTCCTCAATCGCGACGCGGTACGAACTGCGACCGGCGCTGAAACTAATCCGTCTCTTTAGAATTCATAAACTAGTCCCCGGCGCCCTGTACAAGCTATATACACCGCTCTTAAGTTGGTTTTTTGGAGCGCAGACAGAAAGAGAAAAGAACTTACTAAAGTTTTATTCTAAGAAGGCGTCGAAGAACTATATGAAGTGGGCTATCAACCAGGTTGTCAATTGGAAGAATGAGACGAGACCATCGAACTTATTTCATCTTCATGGAACCATGGATAGGATCTTTCCTTATAACACAACGCATGCCGATGTGAAGATCGAGAGTGGCACCCACCTTATGGTGCATAACAGGGCCGATGAGATCAGCGCCATCCTCTCTGAACAATTGAACGGGCTTTCAAAATAGTTAGATATATGGATACACAGAGCGCTTATAATAATTGGGCTTCTCAATACGACACGAATGAGAATAAGACAAGAGATTTGGAAGCGAAAGCTTTGAGAGAGATCCTTTCTAATGTCAACTTTAAGTCTTGCCTTGAAATCGGTTGCGGAACAGGAAAGAATACCGAATGGCTATTGACAAGGGCCGATGAAATCACGGCTGTCGACCTGTCAGAAGAAATGCTCTCGAAAGCAAAGGAAAAGATACCATCTGAAAAGGTTGACTTCCTTATCGCCGATATTAACAGTGAATGGAATTTTACAGACAAGAGCTTTGACCTCGTCAGTTTTAGCTTAGTGCTTGAGCACATTGAACACCTCGACCCAATTTTTAAAGAAGTAAGCAAGAAGCTAAATCAAGGCGGCTACGTGTACATCGGCGAATTACACCCCTTCAAACAATACACCGGCAGCAAAGCAAGGTTTGAAACGGAGGCAGGGCTTCATATTGTGCAATGCTACAACCACCACATTTCCGATTTCGTACAAGGCGCACGCAAACATGGACTGCGATTAGTTGAACTGAACGAATACTTCGATGGTGACGACAGATCTTCTATTCCAAGGATTCTAACGCTATTGCTCCAAAAGACGTCTTGACTTCTTTACGGGGGACTGTCATGCTGAATCGGGGACTGTCATGCTGAACTGGTTTCAGCATCTATCTCTAAATATTCATGCTGAACCTTGTGCTGAATTCATTTCAGTTACCTGTGCTGAACTTGTTTCAGCATGGTTTCAGCA
>DATDNL010000534.1:0-7015 GCA_036518315.1 Flavisolibacter sp.
GGCAGGGTCAACAAGATAAACCGGAAAGATGCTGGATGCCCCGCGGATCCAACCGATTACGTTGCTGTAAGCGGAACCACCTTGAGCCGGGTAATTTTGAGTAGACCAACTTGAGGAAGTGTTCAATCCGAGGTTAAGCCAGTTGTTGATTTTGTTATCGAGTTTCAAACGGCCGGTATACCTTTTAAATCTTGACTCAATAGGAATACCCTGGTCATCCAGGTACCCGCCGGAGATATAATATCTGGACTTATCATTACCAGAACTCACTGCGAGGTTATAGTCTTGCCTATAACCAGTTCGAAGGAGATCATTCGACCAGTTTTCATTCCATAACTCTTTTGTAGTCGCAAGGTTACCTAAAGTGTCGACAGGTTGAGCGACGCCGAACGGGTTATATACGAGCAGCCCTGCAACGGTTTTGCTAGCATAATCTGCGGGCGATTTCGAGCCTGTTGAAGTAACCAAAGAAGGCGTAATGATCGCCTGGTTCCTTAAAGCTTCCCAGGACATCTGATATAATTGCCCGGAGTTTAAGTAGCTATAATCATTGATTGCCCTGTTTGACCAACCGTTTAAGGCTGAAACAGAAACTTTTGGAGTACCCCTACCGGTTTTGGTGGTAATAGAAATGATACCATTGGCAGCTCTTGAACCGTATAAGGCAGTAGAAGAAGCGTCTTTTAAAACAGTGATGCTTTCAACGTCGTTTGGATTGATGTTATTGATGTTACCGCCATAAGGAGCACCATCAACAAGGATCAACGGATCGGAAGAAGCGTTCACTGAACCCACACCCCTTATCCTGATAGTTGGACTTTCTCCAGGCTGTCCGTTGGAAGATACCGCCAAAACACCACTAGCGTTTCCCTGCAAAACACCTGTGATTGTTGAAACCTGTAGATCTTTAAACTTGTCGTTTGAAATAGTTGACGCTGTACCCGTGAAAGCCTTTTTTTGCGTAACACCATAGGCCGTCACAACCACCTCACTCAGTGCCTGGTTGACATTGGTGAGGCTAATTTGAACATTGTTGACTCCGTCAATAGAAATTTCCTGGTTTTGATAGCCTACCGAAGAAACGACCAGGGTTTTAGCATTGGAAGGAACGTTTAAAGAGAATAAACCACCGTTGTCAGTGGTTGTTCCGACTCTTGTTCCTTTAACTGATACCGAGACATTGGCGACTCCATTTCCTACAGAATCCGTCACCTTACCTGTCACCGTTCGATTTTGAGCGAGGAGCTGGGCGCAAAAGCAGAATACCCCCAGTAAAGAGAATAACAGTCTTCTCATGTGTTGTTGTAATTAAAGATTAATGATTATCAATAAAAAAAAGATTAATAACAGTCCAGTTAGTCCAATCCGAAAAAGTTTCGGATACTGAAAGACAAGATTTGATTCGCTTTAGTTGCACGAATATAAGTGGATCGATAAATAATTTTCACTATTAATGAAAATTAATTGTTGAAACCGCAAATAATGACGGCGAAACCGTAAAGTGTTGTTTTTGCGGACATTAAACTCTTAAAACGATCCCGATATCCGCAACATTTCTGAAGCCGCAAATTGCAAATCCGAATCAAGCTTTTGGTAGTTCAAAACGCCGATCGCGCGAACTTTAAGGTCAAACCTGTCCTTTTGGTTGGACATCTTTCACCCACTCGAGAAAAATTTTGCCATGCTGTATGTCATTTTCAGTTAGTAAAGAATACGCAAAAGCAGTCGCAGGGTAGCGCATTAAACTTTTCTCAACAGATACGGAGTGTGAAAGTCTAAAAACAAAAGACCAAAGAAATGGTTGGATAGCTGCACGAATATTTATAGGAAGGAAATGCTTTCTTGTTTATCCTACCGGACCTTTTGCTACGGTGGTCATGACAGGCGCAAAAAAAACCGGCACAAGTGCCGGCTTTAGAGTTTCATTATTGTAATATTAATACCCAGGATTCTGTTTAAAATTCGGGTTCACGTTGATCTCGGTCTGCGGAATTGGCAATTGGAAACGATAATCGCCTGCAGGCAAGGTCAAAGCATATGAAGGGAACTTATTTCCACTTCCGTCCGCTTTGTCTCCGTAGTTAGGATTTCTTGACACCGGCAAATTGAGTCTCTTCAGGTCGAAGAAACGATCGCCTTCAAAGGCAAGTTCCAGTCTTCTTTCCTTTAAGATCTCATCCAATACCTGTTGCTGCGTTCCTACAAAAGGAACATAGTTGGCATACCTTTCAGCCTTCAGGGCATTCAAATCTGCCAGGGCTTCCGTCAGTTTGTTCAGACGGGCGTAGGATTCAGCCCTGATCAATAATACATCGGCCACGCGTAGCACCTTCGCATCCACGGTGTTCAGGTTTCCGGTTGCTCTTCCAAAATATTTGGCGATATGGTTTTGGAGAACGCCCTGGTAAGGACTTACCTGGAAGTACACTGATTTACGAATGTCATCAGCCGAATACATATCATAAAAGTCTTTCGTGGCAACAAACTCAGACTTCACGCTTCCTCCAACTGTCTGGCTGTAATTGACACCAATAGTAATCCTGTCCTTATCGAGGATCCTTGTTTTAAACAGAACACCTTCATTTGTGGCATCCTTGAAGATACCTTGAAGGTTAGCTCTTTTACCCACATTGCTATTGAGGTTTAACGAAGTCGTCGCTGCGTCAGCCGCTTCCTGGTATTTTGCCATGTAGAGGTAGACTTTTGCAAGTATACCGGCAACTGCAGCCTTGTTGATCCGACCATTGGCAACGGTGCTCGTTGAGGTAGTTACCAAAGGCAAAGCATCGGTAAGGTCTTTTACAATCTTGTTGTAATCATCAGCAATTGATTCTCTTGGAGGCAAGGCTGATATTTCAGTACTCGTAACATAAGGAATACCAAGATCGACCGCAGGGTTGATTGGATTCGTCGGAACCTTGGCAAACATTCTCGCGATATCAAAATGCACCCACGCTCTTAAAGCAAGAGCTTCTCCTTTTAAATTGTCCTTCACCGTTCCTGACAGAACACCATTATTAATATTCTCTAACAGTCCGTTCGTTGCCCTGATGATATTGTAGCCGGAACTAAACAATGAAATTGTATTATCACCATTGTACAACCAACGGCTGGTATTCAGGAACGTACCACGGCCGTTGGCATTGGTAATCAGGTTATCAGCCAATAGGTCGGGAACAATGATCATGTCGCCGCCATAATAACCTTGCTGGAATGCAATGCGCTGGTAAATACCCTTGGCAGCATTTTGAAAATCGTTCTCCGTCTTGAACGCCTGTTCGACATCAACGGCATTCGAAGGTGATTTAGTAAGATCTTTTTTACAGGCGGTGCTGCCGAACATCACTAAACCGAATCCTAATATTAAAGTTTTAGTTAGTCTCATTTGAATAAGTTTAAAAATTAGAAGTTCACGTCAACACCAAATGTTATTGCCTTTGTTTGAGGGTATGTATATAGAGTGTATTCACCCGGCCTGTTATAGGTTTGCTCGGTGCTGCCTATCCCCACTTCAGGATCACCATGGAATTTGGTAAGAGTAACAAGGTTCTGTCCTTGAACATAGACTCGAACGCCCTGGAGTTTGAAGGTTTTTATTTGTATAGGAGTCGTGTAAGACAAACTCACATTTCTTAAACGAAGGAAATTTGTGCTCTCAAGAAAACGATCGGTTGACTGCACGGTGTAATTCGCGGCGATCGGGTTAGGATTTGGAGCTTTGTCTCCCGGATTTTTCCAATAGTTCAAAGCCTCCTTAGCCTGGTTCTGGTAGTAACCTGCACCATCCGATACGAGGTCAGCCCATACCTGGTTGTACGTATAGCCACCGATCGAATAATACAGTTCTGCATTCAGAGCAAAATTCCTGTAGCTAACCGAGTTACTTAAACTTCCATAATAGGTTGGATCAGGAGATTTTCTTCCAATTTCAACGGCATCGTCCGAAGAAAAGGTCTTCGTGACTTTTCCAGCTTTATCATAATAAAGAGGCACGCCTGTTTGTTCGTCAACGCCGGCCCACCTGTTCAGGAAGAAAACGTTCTGGGGTAATCCAACCTTGTATTTTGTATAATACCCAACGAACAATTCGTCGGTACCGTTATATAGCTTAGTAATCTCATTCTTCTGGTAGGTTACCATGCCGGTTACGTTCCAGGTAACATTTTTGTTCCTGATTACATCGTAACCAACAGTCGCTTCAATACCATGATTCTTCATCTCGCCCACGTTCTCGATTCTTGAAGCAATACCCGTGGTTAATGATTTTGGAACATCAGCAAGCAGGCCCGAAGTTTTCCTGCTAAAATATTCAACTGTGGCAGTCAGCCTGTTCTTAAATGCTCCAACATCAACACCAAAATCATAATTGAAGTTCTTCTCCCAGGTCAGGTCAGGGTTAGCCACTTGCAAAGGAATAGATGCTGTTTGTCCGTTGTAGCTGACATACTGGTATAAGCCATAAGACTGGTAATTTCCAATATTGAAATTACCGGTGGTGCCCACAGAAGCACGGAGCTTAAGTGAATTCAAGGCGTTCACGCTAAAGAATTGCTCCTTCGAAATATCCCAGGCTACACCTGTCGACCAGAAGTTACCATATTTCTTATTGGCGCCGAACCTTGAAGATCCATCTCTTCTATATGTGCCTTCAACAAAATATTTCTCCTGGAAATTGTATCGTCCGCGTCCGAACAATGAAAAGAGCGACCAGCCTGATTCCGCACTCGTAGCGGCTGTCGGGGTTGATCCATTATTCTGAGTGGTCACATCAGGAGTAGGAAAACCTTTTGAGCTGAAAGAATAGCTCTTGAGATCGTCATCATTAAATTCCGAACCAACCAGGATATTAATATTATGTGCGTTATTCACGGTCTGGTTCCAGGTTGCTGTATTCGTCCAGATACGAGTGAGATCATTGCTGCCATTGTCGGTCTTGGAACCTCTTGCTGTAGGATCTCCCACATACTGGTCCAAAATAGAGCCCGGCTTAATAAAATACTCTCTTTGATAGTTTACATAATTCAAACCGCCCTGGCTGCGGATAGTAAGTTGCTTGACCGGGGTTATCTCGAGGAAAACGTTTCCTAAAGCACCTAGACGATGATTGTTCTCAGGATTATTCTCAATGGCTTCGAGGATGTTAAAACCTTGCGAAGTATAATTCCAGGTACCATCATCATTTTTCGGAGGTTCATAGGCATTGTATGCATAAGAAGCAAAAACAGGGTTTTGCGCATTATACCTGTCCCTGATCACATTGTCTTTGGCTGAAGCAACGTTCATATCGGTACCGACTTTTATCCAGTTATAAGGCTTGTACTCCACGTTAAGGTGCGAGCTGATTCTCCTGTAGTCAGAGCCCACCACGATACCTTGCTCTTTATAATAGTTACCAGAAAAATAATAGGTGATTCCCTGCGCCCCGCCAGACAGCACTAATTCATGTGATTGAAGATTAGCATTCCTGAAGATCAGGTCCTTCCAGTTCACCTGGTTCTTCAACACTTCATCCCAGACTTCCTTACGTTGTGCATCGGTTAATGTGGTTACGTCATTTCCATATCCCTTAGCAGCCATAACCGAAGCCACATAGTCATTGGTATATTGGATGTCATTTTCATACTGCAGTTTTTCCTGCGCGTTCATCAGTTCAAAATGATCAGGCGTTTTAGACTTTTGGCCAACCTGGAATCGATAAGAAACCTGTGGTTTGTTGGCGCGGCCTTTCTTGGTCGTGACGAGGATCACACCGTTAGAACCTCTCGATCCGTAAATAGAGGCGGAAGCCGCATCTTTCAATATCGACACGTCGGCGATATCGTTTGGATTGATCAGGTTCAGGTTTTCAGTGGGCACTCCGTCTACAACTACCAGCGGTTGCTGGCCTGCAGTCAAAGAACCGACACCGCGAATGCGTATATAGGCATTTGCGCCCGGCTGTCCATTCACGCCGGTCACCTGCACACCCGTTGCCTTTCCTTGTAAAATGTTGTCAAAAGAGGCTACGGGAACCTGGTCAAAGGTTTTTCCTTTGATCGTTGCGATAGAACCTGAAGTCGTATTTCTTTTTTGGGTACCGTATCCCACAACAACTACTTCCGCCAGGTTTTGGTCCTGTGGCTTTAAAGCAACTGCAACAGCCGTTGTACCGGCCTTAATTTCAGTCGTTCCGTAACCAATGGCCGATATTACCAACACCGGGCTTGCCTGGTCTGTAACAAAGGAAAATTCGCCCGCTTCATTCGTAGAGGTCCCGTTGCCTGTACCCTTGATAAGTACAGATGCTCCGATCACCGGGTTACCTTTTTCGTCGGTAACCTTGCCGGAAATAGTTCTGTTCTGCGCTAAGAGTTGTGAACAGATCACAAGCATGCCTAGCATCACACAAAGAAGTCTTCTCATGTTCGTTAAAGGATTAAATAAAATAATAACAGGAACAGCAGTCTGAGTGGATTCCAGACGTTTTTGAAGAAAATGTGGTTTCTCAAGTGAAGCAGTCTAGGAATTGGATACTCGTCAGCCAATCTGTTTAGCGACACAAATATCGCTTAAAGTCATCAATAATACCAGTTAGCGGCACGAAAACCTTGTGGAAACGAGCGTTTTAAGGCGTGAATAGATTTTATATACAAAAACCTTCTACTCTTGACAGTCTTTCTAATAGTATCCACTTAACTATTTACCCAAGTTTTCTCTTGTGTTAATCCTGGTAACTTATACATCGGATAATTGTGGCCAGCCCGGTGGCCACTCAGGACCTTGACTCACTGCGATTAACAATGCAAATGCCAGCACACTTGCATGGACGCCGTTTGTATTCGTGCCCGTCAACGCTTGCAGGTCCAACAGAACTTCAGAACGACGAATCAGGTAATAAATCCACTTCAAATGACAATTTATATTATCGCCTTAGTCTTTTTCTTTTTATTGTAAAACCCGATTATGAGCGCAGGTAACAACACAAGGTTGGCCACAGTAGCGGTGACCAATGTAAGAGAAGTGAGCCATCCCAGCG
>DATDNL010000535.1:0-6628 GCA_036518315.1 Flavisolibacter sp.
GTATTTTCATCATCATTGGAGGTGAACCAGGCTTTGATCCCCGGAACATTTTCATAATTATCCAGAACTTTCACCAAATCCTTAAGCGGCAGTTTCTCTTTGTACCAGTCCTCGGTCTTGTGCATCCACGTCCATGTGTACGCAGCATCAAATATCTGCATGTAGTCGGGGTATTGCATGGGATCGGCCTCTGCTAACCAAAACAAAGGCTTCAACTCATTCACTTCAGCAATGGCTCCCAGCCAAAAATCTACTTCCACCCATGCAGCAAGATCGCAGCGAAAGCCATCAATACCACATTTGCGAACCCAAAATTTCATTGCCTCAGTCATTGCCTTTCTCATCTCTATATTGCTATAATCGAGCTCGATGATATCGTCCATTCCCGCAGCTCGCTTAAACTCTCCTCTCCAATCCTTCTTATACCATTCAGGGTGTTCTTTCGTCCAAATATGATCCCAGCCGGTGTGATTTGCCACCCAGTCAATGATCACTTTAAGTTCCATTTTGTGACAGTGATCGACAAGGTTTTTAAACTCCTGCAGCGTTCCGAACTCAGGGTTAACCCTCATGTAGTCGGAACAGGCGTAATAACTGCCCATGCTTCCTTTCATTTCTTTTTGAGAAATTGGCGTAATGGGCATAAACCAAAGCACCTCCACTCCCATTTCTTTTAACCTTGGCAGATGATGGGCAAAGGCCTTGAAACTACCTTCTTTTGTGTACTGCCTGAGGTTGACTTCGTAGATGTTTGTCTGATAGATCCACTCTTTCGTACCAGTCATACATCTAAGCTAAATGATTAAGTTTTAAACAAAAAAGACTTGCATCGGAATATCTACTGTTAAAAAACAGGGTCCTGTCCAGGTCTTTATCGTCTCATTTTTTGCTTAGTCTTAAATTTGCGTTTAATGAAAAGCTTCGATGTTCCAATTGTTTACCGCAGTCCACTGATTTCTGCCATCAAAAAGAAGAGAAAGGAAGAGGATAGAATGAAAAGGGATTTTAGTCCGACTTTACTCGACTTCGGACCGATACAGATTTACCTTGCCCGGCACTTTGGGTTTTGCTATGGGGTGGAGAATGCCATCGATATTGCTTTCAGAACTATAGAAGAAAACGCTGGAAAACGAATCTTCCTGCTTAGCGAGATGATCCACAATCCGCAGGTAAATGCTGATCTGAAAGCAAGTGGCGTGCGGTTCTTGCAGGACAATTCCGGTCAACAGATCATTCCATTTGAAAGTCTTACGGCGGACGACATTGTCCTGATCCCCGCCTTCGGCACGACGCTCGCCATCGAAAAAAGATTGAGGGACATCGGCATCAAGGTGGAACAATATAATACGACGTGCCCGTTCGTTGAAAAGGTTTGGAACAGAAGTGAAGTTATCGCCCGCAATCAATATACTATCGTGATCCATGGCAAGCCAAATCACGAGGAGACGAGGGCCACATTTTCACATGCCGCCGCCAACGCTCCCTCAATAGTGGTGCGCGATATGGAGCAGGCGAAAGAATTGGCCAAGTATATCCTGGGTGAGAAACCCGCTGAAGCGTTTTATACGGAATTCAAGGGTCAATACTCAGAAGGTTTTGATATAAACAAGGACCTTCAAAGGATCGGTGTCGTCAATCAAACCACGATGCTGGCGAGCGACACACAGGCCATTGCCGACCATTTAAAAGAAACGATGGCCTTTCGGTATGGGTTGACAAATGACAATGTTCGGGAACGGTTTGCCGATACCCGTGATACTTTGTGCTATGCAACTAACGACAACCAGACAGCCGTAACGGGGATGTTAAACACAAAGGCAGACCTGGCTATTGTTGTTGGTGGTTATAATTCTTCGAACACCTCACACCTGGTTGAACTATGCGAAGAAAAACTTCCCACTTTCTTTATCAATAACGAAGACAAGATTCTTTCATCGCAGACGATCAGGCATTATGACTTCCACACAAAGAGTGAACTGGTTACCGAAAATTATTTGCCTGCCAAGCAGCCAGTTTCTATCCTTATTACAAGCGGAGCTTCGTGCCCCGATGCCCTGGTGGAAGGGGTGATAAAAAAACTGGCCGGATTCTATCCAGCCAGTAAATCAATTGAAGAAATTATTGCCCGGTTTCAATGAGCGATATCATCGTGAATTAGTGCCTTGGGTTCACGGCCTACGTATTTCGCGTTATAAAGCAGGTTGTAATACTCCTCTGCCATACGGTTGCTGTCGAACTGGATCATGACATCACGCATCCCGTTCTTAACGATCTGCCTCCATGTTGGATAATCGTCATAATACAAAGGCAGGATTTCCTTATTCAATATCTCATAGATCTGGTCAAGGTCGTATTGGTCCTGCTCCTGCACACTCATCTTTCCATAATCTTTGGCAGGAACGACAAAGCCGTTGTTGCCATGATGAATAAACTCAGGGATCCAACCGTCATCAGTTGAAAAGTTGACAGCACCATTCATGGCGGCGGTCATACCACTGGTTCCGGAAGCTTCGCGGGGAACACGCGGGTTATTCAACCAGGCATCCGCAGATTGCTTCAGTCTCTTTGACAATCCCAGTTCATACCCGATCAGCACCGCAACGTTCTTGTAGTTCTTGCTTAAATGCACGAGGTGGTTGAATTCAGAGATAGCAGGATAGTCGACAGGGTATGGCTTACCGGCCCAGATGATCTGTACCGGGTATTTAGGATTATTCAAAAGTGCTTCGAATCTTTGCTTATCAGTAGCTATCAAACCGGCGCGCTTGTAGCCGGCAAAGCGACGAGCCCATACTATGGTGAAAACGTTCGGATCGAAGATCTTACCCGTTTGATCAGCCACAATTTCAAAGGCTCTCTTCTTCATCCATTTCTTGCGGTCGTCGAAAGCGTCATCCTTGTTATCTTCCCTGGCACGGTACAATTGCTTGTCGGCCCAGTATCTCCAATTCTGCGCGTTTGTAATGGATACAATTGGGCAGATGTCATCATACTTGCCCCACATATGCCTGGAAACTTCACCATGCAATTGAGAAACGCCGTTAGCGATCCTTGCGAAGCGCAGTGCAGCCAAAGAGTGATTGAACTGGTCATCCGGCATGCCCGTAAGCGTCTTCACTTCATCAACGGTAAGGCCGCAGAAGTAACTCATTTTGTGGCATAGGTAGATATCGTGTTTTTCATTACCTGCTTCTTCAGGGGTATGGGTCGTGAATACGAGGCGCTTCCTTACTTCTTCGATATCCTGGTTGTACTTTCTATATAAGTAGAATGCTGCAGAAAGACCATGTGCCTCATTCAAATGATAAACTTCAGGCTTGAATCCAATCTCGTCCAGCAACTTCGCTCCTCCAACACCCAACAAAATGAACTGTGCTACTTTGGTTGCCACATTGGCATCGTATAAGCGGTGGGTGATGGTTTGAGAGATATAATCATTCTCAGGAATGTCCGTCGTCATCAGGAACAGCGGGGCTGTATTGAAAACATGGGGAGGAAGGTACATGACCTTTACCCACACAGGATGTTCGTGAATGGTCACTTCAAACTGGATCCCGGTATCTTCCAGAAAGCTGTAGATCTTTTCCATCCAGGTGACCTGCAAGGTTTGATCCTGGTTGCGGGTTTGATCGTAATATCCATATTTCCAGAGAATACCAATTCCGACGAGGTTTTGGCGCAATTCGTAGGCACTGCGCAAATGAGATCCGGATAGAAATCCAAGACCGCCACTATATATTTTCAAAGGCTGGTGAATGGCGAATTCCATGGAGAAATAAGCCACTCTCTTTGAATAGCGTTCATCAACAGGATAAGGCAATTTAAATGCTCGAAAATTCATCGACTTTAATTTTAGAATCTGTGCAAAATAAAGGAATTTGAGAGAATGTGTATCAATTACACGATGGCGTGACGATTTATTTAGATAAAGACCTCTTTTTACTTGTTTTAGTCTTTTCCTTCTTCCGGTTATAAGTTCCATCAAAAGAGCAATCAAGTCCACGTCTCGAACCGCAGCCACCTCCCTCCTTCACTGTTATGGTGTTGCCCGAAAATTGTAAGCCTAATTGACAAGGGTCGCCGCTTTGCCGGTAGACAGCCCTGTTTGAAGCTGTCAGCAATAATGTTCCCTTGACCTCTCCTGAGCAGTCTCCTTTCTCGATATGAATAAAGAATAACAGCTCATTTGAACTTCTGCCATCGCGAATGGAAATGTAATTCTTTTTGTCTTTCACGTAATCGGCGGAAAACCTGTGCTTCCGTGCAAACGTGTCAATGGGATTAATTACTTCGGCAACGTTGTTCAAGGGATTTGTCAACAGCAATGTGAATTGTTTCGCCTCCGGAACGTATTGGTAAACTTCCCTGCCCTCGGCAACATCACCCATGCGTTTCTTCTGGGTAACGGATTTAATAATCGCGTTTGACTTATCGATGCTGCTCAACTGAGAGGTAGTGCCATCGTCGTCCGGAACTAGAAAGGGGAAAGCGATATCAAATTGATCGTTCGTGAATGGCATTAACAAAGCAACTTTCCTGCCTGCACCAATTGCCTTTACGATGTAGTAGCTGGTATTTTTTGGCGCCTTTACTCTAGCCATAGCGATGTACCGAACTTTACTACCTTTTCCGAATAATTTGTTTTTGAGGCTGTCCGAAATAAACTTAGCGAATTCGGCTGAGCGAATAACCGTAGTGTCCTTATTTGAGAGGAGGTCTGCGTCGGAAAGCTGGTAGGCCATCTGCTCTTTAGGAAAGAGGCTGGCGAACTTTTCGTAGGAGAATCCATTCTCTTCCTCTTTTCCGCTTCTACAGGACCACAAAAGAATCATCAACAAAACAACCCCGGTTCTTATCATAGCAGGACATTTCTACAAAGTAAAGGAAAACTGCCTGTATTCGATTTCTTGTCCGTTCCAGGTATATTTTTTAGGTTTGTCTAAATTTTAAATTAGTCCAGGTGAATTTTACTACCAGTGAAGAGAACTATTTAAAAGCCATCTTTCATTTGCAGGAGAAAGAAGGAACGGTTACTACCAATGCTCTTGCTGAAAAGTTGCAGACAAAGCCTGCTTCCGTCACCGACATGATGAAGAAACTTAATAGCAAGCGACTCTTACATTACAAACCCTACTATGGCTTTTCTCTTAGTACCGAGGGTAAAAGGATCGCATTATTTATCATCCGAAGGCACAGGCTTTGGGAATATTTTTTATCTGAGAAGTTGAAGTTTGACTGGAACGAAGTGCACCTGCTAGCGGAAGAATTGGAACATGTGAGCAGTAAGCAACTGATCGACCGCCTTGACAAATACCTCGGCTATCCCCCGTTTGATCCGCACGGAGACCCCATACCTGACAATAAAGGCAAGATCAAGAGCTTGAACAAAGTGTCAGTGTTGGAGTTGCCGTTCAACCATGCAGCGCAGGTAAGGCAGGTTACCAACCAGTCGAAAGAGATGCTTGAGATATTGGAACATAAGAATATCACTATCGGCACGAAACTCGAAGTGAAGAAGCATTTTCATTTCGACCATTCTGTGGAAGTGAAGATCAGAAATACAACAGTCACGATCAGCGAGCAACTGGCGAAAAACATATTAGTAACGTATGAACCACAGTCATAACTACAATTCATTGAGCGAGGTCCATCAAACTGTGGATACCACTTCCCTGCACAAACCGGTATGGAGAAGGATTCTTTCTTTCTTTGGCCCGGCTTATCTTGTCAGCGTGGGTTACATGGACCCGGGTAACTGGGCGACGGATCTTGCAGGTGGCAGCAAGTTTGGATATAAGCTCATCTGGGTTTTGTTGATGAGTAACCTGATGGCACTTTTGCTGCAGAACTTATCGGCAAGGCTGGGGATTGTTCGCGGCAGAGACCTTGCGCAGGCGAACCGGGAGACCTATCCCAAATACGTCAACTACAGTCTGTATGGGCTCGCAGAAATAGCCATTGCGGCCTGCGATCTCGCCGAAGTGTTAGGGATGGCTATTGGTATTCAACTATTGACAGGGATCCCTTTGCTATGGGCCGTTCTTATCACAGTATTCGACACCTTTCTATTGTTGGTGCTGCAGCGCCTGGGGATGCGTAAAATGGAAGTCTTTATCGTTGGGCTTATCGCCATTATAGCCATCTCTTTTCTTATTCAAATCATCATGGCGAAGCCAGATATAGGGCAGGTAGCGAAAGGGCTGATCCCTACCATCCCGGGTAAGGCAGCGCTGTATATTGCAATCGGCATCATCGGCGCAACGGTCATGCCGCATAATCTGTATTTGCATTCTGCACTCGTTCAAACAAGGAAAATAAAACGGACAGAAAGCGGTATCCGGCGTGCATTGAGGCTCAACTTCGCCGACAGTGCAATTGCACTCAACCTCGCTTTCTTTGTCAATGCGGCAATTTTGATCCTGGCAGCTGCCGTTTTCTTCAAGACTGGCAGAACCGAAGTAGCAGAGATCAAGGAAGCTCACCAGCTACTATCTCCTATGCGGGGGTCGAAGGTTGCGCCGTATTTATTTGCAATAGCCTTGATTGCCGCCGGTCAAAGCAGCACCATCACGGGTACGCTGGCAGGCCAAATCGTCATGGAAGGTTATTTGCAATTACGTATCAATCC
>DATDNL010000536.1:0-8858 GCA_036518315.1 Flavisolibacter sp.
TCGGTTTGCTTGAACACGTTGGCCTCGGTGAGTTTCTTCAACATCTCTTCTTCCTTTTTCATGAGGTCAAAGACTTCGCGGGTAAAATCGACTGCCAACAGGTCGCCGAATGCGGTAATATACTGTTCCGTGATCGTTCGACGCAGATCCCGAACCGACAGCTGGATTGTATCAAGCAAGGCTCTTCGTTGCAGGTCAATCGTCCTTAGCTGTACAGCAAGGTTATTGGCGGTCACGAAGTTCCTGTTTGCCTGTACGATGGCAGTAAGGTTTGCATAGTTTGTGATCGCCGGGTCATACCCCCAGCCATTGATAACGGGAGCGTAACTGTTGGTGTTTAAGAAATTTACCTGCGTACGTAAGGAAGCCTTAAGAATTTGACTGTCGATGCGGCTTATCAGGATCTGGTTCTGGAAATCTTTAATGACCGGGCTGTTTTCACTCGCTACACGGATAAAATAGTCGAGATTATGGTTTTGTGCTTCGCAAAAACCTACGCTTAGTACAAAGGAAATAAACAGAATACGTCTTATCAGGGCCATTGGCTCATGTTCTTTTTCTTTAAAGGCGGGATAAAATTAATAGCATAATTAACATGCCAGCCCTATTTGCATTGTTTTGGTGCTGAAGAATATTCCTTTTTGAACAAAACCCGGTAAGAATTGACCCGGGGTTTCTGTTATTTGTTGACTAATTTAGAAGCCGTCAAATCACCATATGAAAAAGCTAGCGTTTCTTCCCACACTTTTGATTCTTCTTGTGACTAATGCGCAAGTAAAGGATTATAAAGTCGTAAAGACCTCTTCCATCGCTAGTAGCGGGGGATGGGATTATATTGCTGTCGATGGAGGCCGGCTTTACGTCTCCCATAGTACACAAGTAAACATTTTGGACGAAGCAACCGGTGATTCGCTTGGCTTAGTACCAAATACGCAGGGTGTGCACGGCATAGCCTTCGACCACCAACTGGGAAGAGGATACACCAGTAATGGCAGGCTGAATAATGTTACCGTCTTCGACTTGAAAACGAATGCAGTCATTTCTCAAGTTGCTACCGGCGAGAATCCTGATGCGATCATGTATGAGCCGTATACCAAAACGATCATCACCTGTAACGGGCGATCGAAAAACCTTTCAGTAATTGATCCACAAACAAATAGTGTCAAGGCCACAATCGACGTGGGCGGCAAACCGGAGACCGCTGTTTCAGACGGCAGTGGGAAGTTGTTTGTCAACCTGGAAGACAAGAACGAAATAGCTGTAGTTGACCTTAACACCCATGCTGTCACTACCCGTTGGCCTTTAGGTGCTGAGGGTCCGACGGGACTTGCTTATGACCCTTCATCCCGGCGACTGTTTGCCGGGTGCGATAAGTATTTAGTCGTGGTGAATGTGGATAAGGGCACCGTCGTCGACAAACTCGCTATTGGAGAGGGATGTGATGGCGTCGCCTTCGACCCAAAGAATAAGATCATCTTCACCTCCAACGGTCAAAGTGGAACGATTACTGCCATCAAAGAAGACGGGGCCGATACATATTCTGTTCTTGGTAACTATGCTACCAGGCGCGGCGCAAGAACCATTGCAATAGATCAGAAAACCGGCACCTTGTTTCTTCCTACTGCAGATTTTGACCTGAACAATATGCAAAATGGGAGGCCGAGAATGATACCGGGAACTTTTCAAATATTAGTGGTACAGTAATCCTGCAACACCGGGTAGTCTTCTTCACTTCTACGGCAGTTCGCGCCTATTGTATTGAGCGAACAATCAAATAACTTTACCGGATGAAAGTTGACTTTAAGAAATACCAGGATGGGCTGGTACCCGCAGTAGTGCAGGACTATATCACACAAAAGGTTTTGATGCTGGGGTTTATGAATGCCGAGGCTCTTAAGAAAACAGAAGAGACAGGCCTGGTAACCTTTTATAGCCGTTCTAAAAAGCGTCTATGGACTAAAGGTGAGGAAAGCGGTCATCACCTTCAATTGAGGCAAATCCTTGTTGATTGTGATAACGACACCCTGTTAGTGAAGGCCGAACCCAAGGGGCCTGTGTGCCATACCGGCGCCGACACCTGCTGGAGCGAAAAGAACCATAAAGAGGACTTTCTATATTACCTGGAAGACATCATTCAGCTTCGCAAAAACGGCACCGAGGAAAAGTCCTACGTAAAGTCACTTTTTGCAAAAGGGATCAACAAGATTGCACAAAAAGTTGGGGAAGAAGCAGTTGAATTAGTCATCGAGGCAAAGGACGTTAATAGGGAGTTATTTTTGAATGAGGCCGCTGACCTTTTGTTTCATTATATTGTATTATTGCGGGCAAAGGATTGTTCACTTTCCGAAGTGATACAAGTTTTGCAACAACGACATCAATCGCGATAAACCATGAAAAGATTAGTAACGCTTCTTGCTTTTACACCTGCCCTTTTATTCGCCCAGGATCAAAAGAAGGGGTTCGAGATTAAAGGAAACGTGTCTGGCCTTGAAGACGGTAAGGTACAGATCGTAACCATGAACGATGACCATGCTGTTATCGCCTCCGATTCGGTAAAGAATGGCAAGTTTACGCTCAAAGGTTCCGTTGCCGAGCCAAGTCTCTACTTCATCGTTATGAGTACAGAACAGCCCCAGTACCTTTACGTCGAAAACAAGCCTATCACAATTACCGGTTCAAAAGCTGACATCAAGAATCTTAAAATAGAAGGTTCGCAGTCCCAGAGCGACTTTGCAGAATTTAATAAAACCTTCAACCCCCTGATTGCGGAACTGAATGGCTTCGCGGCTTTAATTCAGCGTGAAACGGATGATAAAAAGAAAGAGGCTCTATTTAAACAATACGACTCTGTGGTAACGAAGGTGAATTCGGAAGTAGGCAAGTTCGTTGCAGCAAAGCCTTCGTCTTATGTATCAGCCTTTTTACTTTCTGTATCCGCCCAGGTTCTGGCCGACCCGGTAACAATGGAACAGCGTTACAATTCCCTTTCGCAGGATGTTCGCAACAGCGAGATTGGAAAGAATCTTGCTCAGAGTATCGCGTATTTCAAGGTGGGCGCTGTTGGTACTGATGAATTAGACTTTACACAGAATGATGTTGATGGAAAACCCGTAAAACTTTCTTCCTTCAAAGGGAAATATGTTCTTCTTGATTTCTGGGCAAGTTGGTGTAAGCCTTGCCGTGCTGAGAATCCAAACGTCGTTAAAGTTTATAATCAATTCAAAGACAAGAACTTCACGATCGTTGGCGTCTCTCTCGATCAGTCGAAAGATGCCTGGGTAAAGGCAATTGAGAATGATAAGTTAACCTGGAACCATGTAAGCGACTTGCAACAATGGCAGAACGCCGTTGCGCAGATGTATCATATACAAAGCATTCCCGGTAACTTCCTGATCGATCCGAATGGAAAAATCATCGCGAGAGACCTTCGTGGCGAATCTTTAAAGCAAAAGCTTTGTGAGGTGCTTGGCTGCGATAAGAAACAGCTCTAATTAATTTCTTTAATAAAATTTGAAAGCTCCCGATTGGGAGCTTTTCCTATTTGTACGATTCGAATATTGATATTACTAAATAGCGGATTCAAATAGACTCTTAATGGTCGACACACCAACTCCTCCAACCCGTAAAACCTCCCTCACCATAAACGACCGTAACTACAAACCACAAACTAGAATTCTCTCTCACCATTAAAGTTCTCCAACTCACGGGCAACCGCTGTCAGGAAGGTTGCTCCCAGGCTACCATCAACGATCCTGTGATCATAGCTCATCGACAAATACATCATGTGTCTTATAGCGATGCTGTCACCATGTGGGGTCTCAATAACTACAGGGCGCTTTTTAATGGCGCCAACGGCAAGGATAGCTACCTGCGGCTGGTTGATGATGGGGGTGCCCATTAAACTCCCAAACGTTCCTACGTTGGTGACGGTGAACGTTCCATCAGAAATGTCCTCTGCCTTTAATTTATTGTTGCGGGCGCTGTCTGCCAACATATTTACTCTCCTGGCTAATCCCACCAGGTTCAATTGATCTGCATTACGTATTACTGGCACAATCAAATTACCGCTCGGAAGCGCCGTCGCCATTCCTATATTGATATCTTTCTTCACAATAATCCTGTCGCCATCAACTGAGCTGTTAACCAGAGGAAACTTTTTGATGCATCGAACAATAGCTTCTATGAAGAGGGGAGTGAAAGTGATCTTAGTCCCTTCACGTTTTTCAAATTCCTTCTTCACTTTATCGCGCCACATGACAAGATTCGTAACATCGGCTTCTGTAAAAGAAGTCACATGCGGTGATGTATGCTTGCTGCGCACCATGTGATCCGCGATCAGCTTACGCATGCGGTCCATTTCAATGATCTCAACGTTGCCGGTATAAGTCGTCAACTGGGAAGAGGTTGACGAAGGCTCTCTTTCTTCCTCCCTCGGTTCCACCTTTTTTATGGGGATCACCATCTGCTGTTGCTTTCCCTGCGATTGTGTTCTATCGACGCCACCAGGCCGCCTGGCGCTTACGTAATCGAGGATATCTTTCTTAGTCACCCGGCCTTCATTGCCCGTGCCAGCAATCCTTTCCAGTTCCGTCATGCTCACACCTTCCTGGGCGGCTATATTTAATACAAGGGGTGAATAGAAGCGGTTGCCGTTTATATTGGCCGTTTGCGGCTGTTGCTCAAAGCCGGCCTTGACCGGACTTTCGTTAAATCTTATCGCTTCGGACTGGGGTTTATAGTCCGGAGCAGGCGTTTGACTGGGTTGTTCTTCTTCAGTCGCTTCGGCACCCGTTTTAATTCGCGCAATCACGGTACCGATTGGAACGACATCATTTACATTAAACAAGATTTCAGAGACCGTTCCTTCTGCAGTAGACGGTACTTCGCTGTCGACTTTGTCGGTGGCAATCTCCAAAACTGTTTCATCCATTTTCACCGTATCACCCGGTTGCTTGTGCCATTTTAAAATGGTCGCTTCCATGATGCTTTCGCCCATCTTAGGCATTACTAGATCGACAGTAGCCATTTACAATAATTTAGTTTTCTATTCAATATAGCGCAGTGAGAACAGCAATCGTTATCCACTGATGCCGCCAAAGGTAAATTTTTCCAATTAATCCTTTCGCCCGTCGTTTTCAACAATGAACTTGCGCAACAGATTCAAAGCGGTAATCGCCGTCTGTTCGATGTTCCTTGATCTGTCGAACCTGAAATGGAATTCCTTCGCTTCGATCTTGTCAGCATTGCCAACGGCAATCCACACCGTTCCGATTGGTTTCTTTTCACTGCCGCCATCAGGCCCCATAATGCCGGATGTAGCAAGGGCGTAATCAGTCTTTAAATTTTTTAGCACACCCCTGGCCATCTGTTTCACCACTTCCTCACTCACTGCACCAACTGATTCCAGCGACTGGTCTGACACTCCTAAAATATCTTTCTTAACCTGGTTGTCGTAAGCAACCACGCTTCCTTTGAAATTGCTTGAAGCGCCAGGGTCTATTGTCAGTAAGTGGGCAACATAGCCTCCCGTGCAACTTTCGGCTGTTCCAACGGTTTGTTTCCTTTCCTTCAGGAACTTAGCAACTACCTGCTGCATAGTAAGATCCATGTCAATCACCAGCCACTCCTTTACCAGTTCTTTTAATTGTCTAACCTGGCCTTCCAGTTCTTTTTCAAGGAGGTTCTTATCATGCCCGGTAACGGTCAGACGCAGTCTTACCATTCCATAGTGCGGCAAGTAAGCAAGCTTCATATTTACCGGCAAAGCTTCCTCCCAATCTTTTATGGCCTCAGCCAAAATTGATTCACCAATTCCAAACGTCAGAAAGGTTTCATGAAGGATTACAGGCATCTCGAATTGCTTCAAAAGCCTTGGCAATACCTCCTTTTCCATCAGGCCTTTCATCTCGTGTGGCACCCCGGGCATTGACACGTATACCTTGCCTTCTCTTTCAAACCACATTCCGGGGGCAGTGCCTCTTTCATTCATCAACACAGTGCAGTTGTCGGGGACCTCTGCTTGTTTCAGGTTTCTTTCCAGCATTGGTCCTGTACGTCGGAAGACATGTTCAAAAAGATAGTGAACATGTTGTAAGACCTGGTCGTTGGTTACCATCTTTCCGCCAAAATAATCGCAGAGTAGCGGCTTGGTAATGTCATCTGCTGTGGGGCCGAGTCCGCCGGTGAGTAGAATAATGTCTGCTTCTTTTGATTCCTCGTCCAGTGCATACCGAATGTCGGCAGCATTGTCTCCGACGGCCACTCTTCGTTTCACCCAAACACCGATGGCATTTAATTCCTTTGCCATCCAGGCACTGTTGGTATCGATGGTTTGTCCGATCAACAGCTCATCTCCAATGGTAATAATCGCTGCATTCACTTCTTTCATCTGTGTATCTTAATTTTAGCGCAATGTACAACACCATGAAAAAACTACTCGTTATCGTTTGTCTAACGGTTTCGCTTTCTTCAATTGCGCAGGACGTTTCCGACAAGTTGAAGAATGCCTACACGAAGTTTGAAAGCGATTCCCAGTTAAGCAATGCTCTTTCGTCCCTATACGTTGTTGATGCTGCATCCGGCGATGTTGTGTTTGACAAGAATTCAAGGATTGGCCTGGCCACGGCTTCTACGTTGAAAGTGATTACTGCTGCTACGGCCTACGAATTATTGGGGAAAGACTTTCGCTACGAGACAAAGTTTGGGTATGTAGGATCAATAAAGAGCAAGTCACTTATTGGCAATTTCTACCTGCAACCCTCTGGCGATCCGACGTTCGGAAGCTGGAGGTGGAAGAGCACAGGCGATACCGCTATATTTAACGAGTTAAGGACGGCAGTGAAGAAGCTGCAGATTAACGCTTACAACGATGTTATCATTGACGACAGGGGATGGAATTCCGAGATCATTCCTGACGGCTGGATATGGCAGGACATCGGCAATTATTATGGTGCTGGGCCAACCGGTCTCAATTGGAGGGAGAACCAGTTCGATATTATACTCAAATCCGGCAAACATTTGGGCGATCCTGTCTCGGTTGTGCGGACACAACCCGCCGCACCGGTATCATTGGTTTCGTATGCGAAGTCTGCGGCAAAAGGAAGCGGTGACAACAGCTATGTCTACTATCCTTTGTTGAAGACCGCGGGTGTCGTGCGCGGAACCATTCCCGTCAACGAGAATGGGTTCAAGATCTCTGCAGCTAACCCACTGCCAACAAAAACCTTTACCCAGCTTTTACAAGAGAATCTCTCTGCCGGTTTGGGAATGCGTCAGATTCACAGTCAATCTATTTCCCGTGACACTACTACTTTGTTTACCCATTATTCACCTTCGCTCGACAGCATTGTCTATTGGTTCCTAAAAAAGAGTATCAACCTGTATGGCGAAGCCCTGGTAAAAACATTCTCCTCGAGGAAGAGCGGCATAGGGGAAACCTCAAAAGGGGTACAGATCGTTAAGGATTTTTGGAGAGATAAAGGCATTGCGCCTGCTGAGCTGAATATTGTAGATGGTTCTGGTCTTTCTCCACAGACACGTGTTACTACACACGCAGAGGTAACCGTCCTAAAGTATGCACAGTCGCAGCCCTGGTTCAATGGTTATTACTATGCTTTCCCCGAGTATAATGGGATGAAGATGAAGAGCGGAACCATTAATGATGTGAAAGGGTTTTGCGGTTATCAAAAATCGAGGGATGGGAAAGAATACATTTTTTCGTTCCTCGTCAACAATTACAATGGGCCCTCCGCGCAATTGATTCAGAAAATGTATAAGGTCCTGGATGAACTGAAATAAGGAAACGCGCAAGGGGGAAACGGTTTGCGGTTTATGTTTGTAGTCGTGCACAAGTTCGATGTTCGAGGTGCGGTCGTTTATGGTTGAAGAGATTTTAGAAAGTCGAGGTTTAAGGTTTTAAGGGTTTAATTAAGAAAGTTTGGCCAGTTGCGGGAGTTAAGATGGTCTGGCAAGAACTGGAGTATTGAAGGGTTATCGAATAGTATTGTCTACCCCGGGGATAGCCCACGCCTGCAATATGTCTTACTTAGGTTATCCATATGGTTGGGTCCCTATAAGGTCCCTATAAAGTCCCTATAAGGTCCCTATAAAGTCCCTGTGATGTTGAAGGTTGGAGGTGTAAAGCGGAAGGTGTAAAGTGGAGGGGAATGTTCCATTTTGAACATTTGTTTTCATTGGCGCAAGTGTAATAAAAAAAATTCTCAATTGCAATGACCAGCGCAGGTTTGAAAATTATATTTTTCGGATAACGCTCTACTCAGTTTATGCTGTCTAGAGTAGCTCGTTTGTTTACCGGCAGTTTTGCCGGATCTACCTCATTGAAGTTCGCCCAGATCGGGGTTTCGATGTTCGCAAACAACAGAAGCCTACCTGCGCTAACAGGAAGGCTTCTACGGAAGTATGCATATACTGGCACTGGCTACATCGCTATCTATTGCCGCCTCTTCCTCTCAGGTACTGTTCTACTTCTTCCCTGTTGTTTCCCACCTGTTCAATCGCTTTTTTTATTTCCTCTGTTGAGACGTTCAGCTTTTCTGCCAGGTACTGCAACTCATACTCTTCGCTACCGGACACCCTTGAGCGGTCTCGTCCGTCTTGCCTGTTTTTATCGTCTGCCATAACAATTGTTTGATGAATTTGTTTAAAAAACCTATGCCAGAGTGCACGTTTGCTTAAACTCTTTTGTCAAGAAACGGCCCGGAATTATCAAAAAAGAAGTATCAGAAATACGAGTGGAAGACCGATTGAAATGTGCTAACGAGTATCTCAGGTCACTGCACGACAAATGGAATGAAACAGCAGGCGACGAGATGGCTCAATGTTATGGATAGCAGCAGGCT
>DATDNL010000537.1:0-12669 GCA_036518315.1 Flavisolibacter sp.
AAGCCGATCTTTGCACCCGTGTACGTGGTTGTATTTCCCGCTCTTAAGCTAATGATGCAATCATAAAGATTCGGGTATTCTGCACTCCATTTCAAAGGGCTGATTACCGTTCCACTGAAGTGAAGGGTTTGCATACTATCCGCACTGGTGGAAACGCTCTGCTGTTGAGAAAAGACCGTTTTGCCAGACTGGTCAAGGATCTGCACTTTTACTACTCCAGTCTTAACCGCGTTATTTTTGAACTGCCTGGTGTCCACATCAGCACTAAACAAACCATTCTTGTAATTCTCGTCAAGACCAGCGTTTACATAGAAATCCCAAACTGACAGCTTTGGCAAGGAGTATAGGAAAACATCTCGTTCAATCCCACTAATCCTGAAAAAATCCTGGTCTTCTAAATAACTGCCGTCATGCCAACGGAATACCTGCACCGCGAGCAGGTTACTCCCTTTCTTCAAATACTTTGTAATGTCAAATTCAGCCGGAGATTTGGATGCTTTGGTAATTCCAACTTTCTGCCCATTCACGTATACAAATGCGCACCCGGTAATAGAACCAAACTGCAACATAACTTCTCGCCCATCCCAACTGGCAGGTATCGTGAATTGACGACGATAGGTTCCTACCGGGTTGTTCTCGCCAACGAAGGGCGGGTTTTTCGGAAAGGGATAAGTGATGTTCGTATAAATTGCTGTCCCGAAACCTTCCCGCTCCCAGTTGGACGGGACGGAAATGGTATTCCATTTCGAGTCGTTTAAATCGGTCCTAAAGAAATCCTTTATACGGTCTGCATATTTATCCACATACACAAACTTCCAGCTTCCATTTAACGACTGGTAAAATGGGGAACGATTGTAGTCATCAGTGACCACGTCCTTTTGCTGATCGAAAACCATGAAAGTCGCGTGCGGCTTTTCCTTGTTCCAATCGACCAACTGCGGGTTTTCCCAATCGTTATTTTGTCCCCGGACGATGAGCGATAAGGAAACACAGCAAAGTAAAACTTCAAATCTCTTTAAGAAATTACCCTTCTTCATTTGTTATAATTATAAATACTAAACTATTATCAGTTTCCGCTGAGAGTATTGACCTTATCAAGAACTGGTTTTTGAACGCCCCTTAAATTTCTTTTTTGAGGCTTCATAACTCCAATACGATAATTTCATTTTTCCCTTCCTTCATCAGACGGTTTTTGTTCCTGTGGAATGGCTCTTCTAAAACGTTTTCAGTTGGTTAAGATTCCATTCATCCATCCACTCTATAAAAGGTTTGTGATCTTTAAATTGTACAGGCAACCATAAATAACGACTGTCTTTCAGATCCTTTGGGTTCCACCGATCAGCAATAAAAATGAACTGATCTTTCTTACCGGCTACAGGAAGCAGGTAAGTGGATTGTCCTCCATACGTGCTGTCAGCACCCCTACCTGATAAAGGATCTCCTAAAAGTTTCCATTCGCCGAACAGCGAGTCGGCTACATGCATCCGTGCTCTATTGGGTGCCCATCCCGTGCACCCACTTGTAACGAGGTAATACTTCTTGTTGTATTTAAAAATGGCAGGGGCTTCCCGATGTTCACTAAAGATCATTTTGTCCTGGGCTGTGGGTGCTGTATAATCATCACTCAGACGCACAATGCGCATATCATAATTTTCCCGGGAAGAATATATCTCGTATGCACTTCCGTCATCATCCACAAACAAAGTCATATCCCGGGACATATTACCGTTCGGACGAAAACTGTTTATAAATTGATAGGGGCCGGTAACTTTATCACTGATGGCCACGCTGGCTCTTGCTGCTTTATAGCCCTGTCCCTTTAGTTCAAGGTGAAACCACATCACGTATTTCCTTGTCTTCACATTATAGATCACCTTAGGGCGTTCCATGATGCAGCCAGTAGTGATGTCACTCTGGGGATCCGTCGATTGCATTAGCGCTATACCTTCATTTTTCCAATGATATAGATCTTTTGAAGAGTAGACGCTAACACCTTCGGATGCGTGGGCCCCTCTCTTTTCACCAAACCAATACCATCGTTTATTGGCATATAGAATTCCACCACCGTGCGCATTGATCACCTCTCCCGACTCATCATACCATGGCTGACCGGGCCTAAAACTGTTGGTGTCGCTCGTCACTTTAATTTGTGCCGGCGACCTGCTAAGAACGGCTTTCCTGGAAAAAGAAAAGAAGGCAAGAGCGGCAATACTTATCAAGGCAATCCTTTTCATTGTTTCAATTCTTTATATCTTTTCATCGCTTCAACGA
The DNA here is from genome assembly GCA_036518315.1 of Flavisolibacter sp. GTDB lineage: Bacteria > Bacteroidota > Bacteroidia > Chitinophagales > Chitinophagaceae > Flavisolibacter. The sequence goes on from DATDNL010000537.1 coordinate 2,272, forward strand.
AGTAGTAATCCGCATAAGTCAATGGCACGTCTACTTCCGTCTTATTTGGCATGTGACCCACACAATGCTGCAGTATGAAGCCGCCGTTCGTACCAGTTTCGGCTTTATAAGGAGGATTTGACAGGTTCTTAAGAATTGTTTCAGCAACTGACAGATATTCCTCTTTCTCTTTCCCCGTTGCATAACCGCTCAATTCGATTAGCGCCGAGGAAATAATGGCTGCGGCAGAAGCATCACGTAAGGCATTGGGGATTCCCGGTGCATTGAAATCCCAATAGGGAATCTTATCTGCCGGAAGGTTCGGATGATGAAGAATAAATTCGGCAATATGATTAGCCTGGTCGAGGTATTTTTTGTCTTTTGTCTCCCGGTACATCACTGTAAAGCCATAAAGTCCCCAGGCCTGTCCCCTCGCCCACGCCGATTCGTCAGCAGCTCCCTGCGCGGTTCTTTTCTGTTTCACCGCCCCCGTTTCCGGGTCATAGTTGACCACGTGGTAAGAACTGTAGTCAGGACGGAAGTGATTCTTCATTGTCGTGTTGGCGTGGGTCACGGCTATCTTATAAAAAGAGGAATCACCGCTGACTCTCGTCGCCCAAAAAAGCAACTCCAAATTCATCATATTATCAATGATGACTAAAAAGTCGCCGGGCTTTGAATCCCATGATTTAATGCAACCCACCCTGGGATTGAAACGTGTCGATAATGATCTTGCACTGGTAAGCAAGATGTCCTTGTATTCCGGCTTCGATGCAAAACGTTCTGCGTTGCCGAAACTGCAGAACATCATGAATCCCAGGTCGTGAGTCGATTTATTATTCTTCTCTTTTTCCAGTAGATGGAGCATTCGCTCTGCTTCCGTTAGCAGCGATTGATCTTTGGTTTGGTTGTAGAGATAAAGTAAGGTGCCGGGATAGAAACCACTGCACCACCAATTCGAACCACTCGTTTCCAATGAATCGTTTTGAGCATAATACGTTTTGGGAAAACGGTTCCCAGGAAGCCTCGTCATCATATACTTGTACTGGGAAGACGCATCCAAAAAGTTCTTGTCAATTGTTTTGAATAACTGGTCATTGTGATCTGCGGTTTTCTTTTGGGACGTACACCCACATACTAATAGAACGAACAAAATAATTTTTACCTTGACTAGCTGTTTCATTGCACCGTTGTTTTTTGAGGATTCCATTCTAACACCTGGACCACCTGCGGAGGCATGTTTGCTTTGCCTTCTGCATCCACTTGCTCTACATTCTGTAAAAATAAATGTAGCCAGTGCTTTTCTTTCCATAATTCCGTATCATATGTGGGCTCCCATGAACCAACAGAAGAGGAAGACAAGTCAATAACCTTCCAATCCTTGTTAGCCAGGTTTTTATTGATCGCAGCAGAAACTCTATTTCCTCTTTCTTCATCGCGAAATATCAAAGCCGCAGCCAGGTTTTTACCGTTGTTCCACGCGACTATCTGCGGACGCGAAATGGGAATTCGTTTTGTCCCTCCCCCGCTAAGACTAAAGCCGGTTTTTCTAAATCCAATTACCTGCTCCAGCCAGGTGTGATTTATGTAGTATACCAGGTGATATTGCGGGATCGTCGAGTTCTGTTCCCGCCAGTAGGTCGCTATGTATGGGTGACCTTCGGCATCGGCAAACATCGAAGTTTGATTGATCAATTCAGATTTTTGAGGAATGTGGAGCGCATATTCTGCAGTAGCAGCAGTGATGGGCAACTTATACATTTCACCCGTGGACTTTTGCCATGTAAGACCTTCGTCATTAGAGTAGGCGTAGCACAAGTCATGATTGGTTGCAACATCCGGTGTTTCTCTCCAAACCCATGATACATGAATCGTTCCTTTCGCGTCGACACAAGCCTGCCAGTAGGCATTGCGTTGTCCTTCCCCATCGATCAAATTACTATGTAACTGTTTCCACCTTTTCGTTTTGAGGTCATATTGGTTCATCACCAAGCTCCCATTCCCTGAACCACCATCCCTGTAGAAAAATATGAGGTTACCATGGGGCATGCGGTAGAACTCGGGATAACTCACTTTGCTCTCCTGTTGACCAGTCATAGGCATTTCAAGACTCATCTCCATTGAGCCGGGGGCTTCGCTTCGCACATAATGAAGTTGAGTGTTGTGATCGTTCCATGCCATATGCAAATAACCGTCACCATCCACCATGATGCTAATTACATTATGTGCGTCGGAAACATTTCCCTTGAACGAAGTCGTTTTCAATTGCCATCTATTCTCGTCGATCTTTCTCTTTCCCAGTACTACATACCCATCCTTGTTATAAAAAGCGATGTACTGCCAATCACGAAAGCTTACCAGCGAGTTCTTCCTGAAAATGGTCGTATTGACAGAGTTCTTCGCCCAGCCACTATCTACTGGTACGATCCGTATTGTCTCCTTTTGTGCAAAAAGGGGATCCCCTAACAAAAATGACAATGATAACAAAAAGAACAAACGTAAAGCCATCACCTTGATAGTAGATCTTTTAATTGAGTTAAAAAGAAAGGGCAATGAAGCCTCTATCCATCGAACAGAACAGACTTTAACCATTGAGCGAATGTCCTATAAGTGCTTTGGATAGTTCATTAGCTTGACCTGTGTCGACTTAAATCCCTGTCCGTCCTGCACATAGTTTACAACGATACCAACGGAAACTGTAGTTGTACTGGTCAACTGGAATGTCACCAACGGTTGCGGCTGAGCAAACACCTGGTAAAATACGGCCGCATTGTTAACTATGCTCGAATAATTTGGCAAGGAATCGATATTAGGTGCAACGACAGCATAGGTTGGATCTTTTGTTCCCTGCCATTTCCATGAACCACCGGAAGGATCCCATGCATAAGTGCCAGCGGGTAACGTGATTGTTTGCCATACTTTTCCATTATAAATCGCAGGCGATCCCCAACCCGACTCAAGGTCCATTGTTTTGCCATCGCCGTCACTCGAGAAGCCACCTACACCACCATGGCTCAAAACAGCCGTATTTACTTTCCAACTCTGTAAGGTTCCCCAGCGGGTCCCGTTCATTGTAGAAGCGATGAATGGGTTGCCCGGGTTCAAAATGTATTTAGCCGTGATGTCGACCGCAGGTCCAATCACAAGTGCATTTACATCAATGATGACTATTGTTGTACTGATGGCGTTGTTCAATTCATATTTGGTAGGGTTGGCAATCTTAACTGCCAGCACGAGAAATTTGCCTGCATAGCCGCTTGACTTCAGTTGGGGGATGTCTACATCCAAAGTAAACGTCCCTGATCTGGCACCCTGTGCCACATCCAGTTTTGTTGGAAGCGAATACATCGAGACAGGCAGCAATTTGTAAAGCGCAGTATCTAAAATCTTGTTGGCGAACATTTTTTGAACGGTATCATTGTTCACCTGTATGTCAACAGAGTAAGCATCAGTACTGGGCCCTGACAAATTGGTTCCGAGTATTATACTTAGCTTATTGGTCTTTGAGTCAATGTAATAATTGAAAGTCGAAGAATCAGTGCCTGTAGGAACAAGGTAATTGTTGTCCACACCACCCGACCTGATAATCGCCTGCGGCATGTAGATCTTTGAATACCCATATTCTTTTTTCGAATCATCCTTTGAACAGGAGATCGCGATCAAACCTGTACCAGCAATAAGGAAAAAGAGGATCTTTATTGAAGTGAGTTTCATACTCATTGTTTTGATTTTTAGCATTAGCATTACCAGTTAGGATTTTGCAGAAGAATACCGTTTGACTTGATGATTTCCGTTTGAGGAAATGGATAGTAATACATTTTCGACGCATCGAAGACCCTTGACTCCACGGTCACTGGTGTATACACAAACTGGTTTGATGCATTCCTGGTCACTGACACTCCCGTCATCGGCTGGTTTAAAACAGTTTCAGCATCTTTCCAGCGAAGCAGATCCCAATACCGGTAATTTTCGAACGCCAGTTCAATCCTGCGCTCATGTTTGACGGCGTTTCTGAACCCTGCCTGGTCAGCGATTGTCACCGCCGGCATGGCCACCCCAGTTCTGTTCCTTACGCTGTTCAAAGCCTGCCTTGCTGTTAACCCCCAGTTATTAGCATTATCCGGGCCGTAAGCCTCGTTCATTGCCTCCGCATATTCTAATAGGATCTCACCATATCGGAACACCGGCCAGTTATGTACCTGCGTTGCACCTTGAGTGAGGTTCATATTATCATTGAGAAACTTTTTCAGGTAATATCCTGTCTTACTCGCATTTGCCTTTCTCATATCATCGGTTCCACCTACTGACTCATCAATCTTTCGTGAATTCCAAGTCGTGTCATTTGTGACAACAGAGTAGTACAATCTTGGATCCCTGTTTTGGTAGGGTTTCAAGGGGTTTGGTGTGCCTTTATACTCGTAATCCGAGACCAGGTTTTCTGTCGGAGTAAGTCCACTCAGCCCTCCTGGTGTTGAAATGGGATAGTTGTTAACCTCAAGGGTATTACTTGCTGTATAGCGCAGCGCCCAAATCGTTTCGGCACTTGTCAAGGTATTATTTTGAAGAAAATAGTTCCTATAGTCGGTGTGAAGACTGTAAGCACCGGCTCCCTGGCCGAATACAATTACGTCATGTGCTGCCTGGGCCGCCTTTTGCCATTTCGAAACATCATTTGTCGTGTTGTGCAAAGGACTTGCGGCATATAGCAACGCCCTCGCTTTTAAAGCTAAGGCAGCACCTTTGTTTAAACGTCCGTCGTTGTTAGTGAATGCAGACGTCTTCCAGTTTGGCTGTAGACTATCTTTAAAATTGTCTACCTCACTAACAACGAAACTGATGATGTCGTCATAAGAGGCACGGGGCAAATTGGTGTTATCCGTTATTTCCAGCGTTCTGGTAACAAGGGGAACCCCACCATACCTCTTTGAAAGCTCGAAATAATACCATGCTCTCAGTATGTGAGCTTCTCCTCTATACCAGCCCATGTTTAAGGTATCATTGGTATAATTAGTCTTCCCGGTAGTTGAAATGGTATCACGGTTCAAAGCTAGGAAAGCTTTGTAGTTCGGTGACTGTTCAATGAAGTAATTAGCAGCTCTTATGGCCGAATAATAACTCGCATAATAGTTATCAGGATTATTGACCGCATTCCAACTGCCGTTGTTAAACAATCTCACGTTCGCACTTACGGATGTCTGAACCGCCTCATCAGGGGCCGCCGCAAAGAGATTGTTATCCATCATTGTGAACTCATTCCGCAAATACATGTAAGGCGCATTTGCCAATGAAAACAGGGTATTGTAGTTGCTGCTGAGTGTCTGGGGTGTTTGCGAAGTGTCAATTTTTGTATCTAAAAAATCCTTCTGGCAACTGCCCAGGCCTGCGACCATAAAGCACCCCAAAACCGTTTTATATATGTGTTGTAAGTTCATGAACTTATTTTTTAGAAATTCAATGATATACCGGCGTTTAATGATTTCATACCGGGATATCCAGATGTTGTTTCCGGATCGATGTTGTAGTTCTTGCTTAACGAAGACCAGGTGACTGGGTTCACTGCACTAAAAAACAGTCTCAACTTCTCGAGGCGCGCCTTTTTCGTGATCGAAGCTGGCAAAGAATAGCCAATCTCAATGTTCCGTATCCTCAGGAAGTCGCCGCTCTTTATCCAAAAGGTTGAAGCGCGATAATTATTATCGTTTGCTTTTGTTGTCAAGCGAGGATAATCTGCGTTTGCCCTTGTGTCAATCCCTTGTCCCGGGTAATACGCCCAGGCATTTTTTGCGATCGGAAACACATTGATGTTATTTACAAAAGCAACCGCCTGGAAATAGGCTGCCGATAATAAATTGACACTGCTGCCTGAACCTCCCTGGAATAGAATGGAAAAATCAAACCCCTTGAAGTCCACGTTGGCATTGAAGGCATAAACCAGGTTGCTATAGTTAGGTCGTCCAATTTCTGTTACGTCATTTTGGTCCACCTTGCCATTATTGTCAAGGTCCTTATATTTTAAGTCTCCCGGTTGAACAGCCCCGAACTGCGGCACGGGTATACCCGCTTTCAGCGTCCCATTGCTGTTAAAATCGGTAACATCAAAAAAGCCATCAGCGATCAAACCGATCGGGGTACCTATTGGTAGTCCGGTAGTTTTACTGAAACTATTAATAGTCGGAACTTCTGCCTGGTAATTAATGGTGTTTTTTGCATAAGAAATCATCCCACCAATGCTGTAACCTACCTTGCCAATCACTTTGCCTTTATAGTTAGCGGTTACTTCGTAACCCTTGTTGGTAACCTCCCCAATATTCAGGTAAGGAACCGTTGCCCCATAGGTAGCTAACAAGTCATTGTTCTGCGTCACAATACCACTTCTCTTGTCCTGGAAAACATCTGCAGAAAGAGAGAGCTTATTGAAGAGCGTCATGTCGAATCCGGCGTTATATTTCACACTCTTTTCAGCAAAAATGTCGGGATTAGCCGCATACGATTGTATGATGCCTGTATTGGCAGTCAGAGAAGTTCCAGTATAATAGGTACCGTTGCCAACAAAATACTGCTGGTATAAATAACGCCCACGATTGCTTTGCTCATTTCCCGATTCACCTGCGGAAAGACGAAGTTTAAGGAAACTGATGACCTTATTTTCTTTTAAAAAATTCTCATTGGTAGCAATCCAGCCCAGGGCCACAGCAGGATAAAAGCCCCATCTGTTTCCGGGAGCGAAATTATCAGAGCCGCTATATCCGCCGGCCAGGTCAACGATATATTTCGACTTGTAAGAGTAATGAACCTGTGCTCCTACGTTTTGAAAATGGTAGAATATATTGTTGCCCGTATTCTGACCATTGTTATTGAGACCCCAGTCGGTTACGAAATTGCTCCTGAAGTAATTGACTGCAGCAGACACTTTGTGTGGACCAAATGTTGCGTCATATCCACCAGTCAGGTTCACCTGTTTCCAATCCCATTGGTCAACCGGAGCTGAGCCATTTGAAGTAATGTCGGTGGTTTTATCAGTTGTCGTCGTCGCGCCATTAAAGTATCGTGCATAGGTCGCAGTTTTGCTGGCAGAATTTCTGGTCCACGTGTTGAACGAAACAGCCTCGTTTAGATAAAGGCCTTTTACAAGAAAATCCAGTTTTTCTTTCAGGCTGAAATTAGCCTGCAGTGTCCTGTCGTGTGTGGAAGTCCAACCTAAAGCGTTTACTGAGGCCACAGGATTGTTGGGGAAAAGCGACGTTCCTGACCACGCCCCCGTAACACTATCTTTCACAGGGTAAATGTTCGAAGGGTATTTCGACATATTTTCCCAAAGGGTGGGGCCGTTGTAGTTTGGATAACGGCGGTCTTCAATTCTCCCCCCCAGGTCAACCTTCGCTTCAAAAATCTGGAAGAAACTGAAGTCAAGATTCGATCTTAGATTAAACCTGCTAATTTGAGCATTCGATGTTCTTTCCGTATTGGAAACGTTATACAAACCACCTTGTGTCATGTAATCAAGAACCAGTCCGTATTGGGTCGTAGGATCGCCACCTGAAAAAACAACATTAGCATCAGAATAGCCTCCATTCTTTTTCAGGTTCTCATCGTACCAATCAACATTAGTCCCGCTTCTATTTTTGTAAGCATCCAGTTGTGCGTCCGTGTAAAACGGAGTCCAGTTGAATTGATAGTTATTGAATGCGTAGTTGTCATTGCTAATAGCCTGGTTGTACAACCTTGCGTAGTCATAGGAGCCATAAGGCTTGTTAATAGTAATAGGCTGCTGCCATCCGTTTACGAGCCGAACCTGCACGCGAGGTTTGCCCGCGGAGCCTCTCCTGGTAACCACCCAGAGCACTCCGTTGGCTCCTTTCATTCCAAATGTGGCCAGTGATACTGGGTCTTTCAACACCGTAACGGTTTCGATTTCGGCAGGAGACAGGTATTGAAAATAAGCAGAAGTAGTCTGAAACCCGTCAACATAAATAACCAGGTTGGCATTGTCATAGGTGCCCAGGTCCCTGATGGACATGGAGGCATTATCATAGCCTGGCTCACCGGAAGCTTGTTTCACCGTTAAGCCGGCAAGCTGTCCGTATAACGTATTCGTAATGTTAGCTACCGGAGTTTTAGACAGTGTATATCCACTTACGGTGGAACTCGATAATATGGATTCTCTTTTGGAAATCTTCAACAATGGGCCGGGCACATAACTGCTCAAGTCAACCATCCCATTTGTCGAAGTGTCTTTTTCATTTGTTTGGCCAATAGCCTTATCAAAAAGACTACTGACACACATCAAAAACACTGTTAAATATCGAATAAGTTTTTTCATATCAAAAAGCGTTAGTCTTTAAATATTTGTTGTCCACTAACTATTGTTGGAGTTTTAGTACCCTGGGTTTTGTATCAAATACCCTTTGTTGATTTCAGTTTGTGGAAATGGATTCAGATACTGTTTAGGCGCCCAGAACGCATTGTAGATCACCTTGTCATTATAGTTAGTATTTCCTGTCACCTTCACACTTGCCCCGTTATTGTAGGCAAAGGCCCTGATGGGGCCACCGATAATTCCGTTGCCAATGTTTGGAAGTTTCCAGTGTTTCACGTCATGTAAGCGATAATTCTCATCGAAGAACTCAACAGCCCATTCGCGCTGGATAATCGCGCGAAGCTTTGCCTGGTCTGTTTCAGTAATAGCAGGCAGACCGGCACGTGTATGAATTTTATTCAAACGGTTTAATGCATTCTGCGTTTGTCCCAACTCGTTGAACGCTTCTGCAGAACTTAGGTAGGCTGCGGCCAGCCGGAAAATGGGAAACTCAAACCACGTGCGCGAACTTGCTTTGTACCAGAATTTTGTTACCCGTGCCACGCCAAAACCTGGCTGGCTTCCAAAGGTGCTGGCATTCTTCCAGTTGGCGTCACCTGGATTGCTCCAGGCATCCATTTCCCAGGGCTGGAAGCACACTTTGAAGCGAGGCTCCATTTGGTTGACCCTTGAAGTGTAATCGGAAAACGGCGTCACTACATCCAGTGCTGGCCATGTTTGATTCGTTCCATCCGCTTTATAATAATTTTCAAGCATGTTCGAAGTGAGAACATTACCCTGCGCTTCCCAAACGCGGCAATTATAAAAAGCGTTCATTGGAAGATTGTTCCAGTTACCGCCATCGAACAATGTTGTGTTGCGGAATTTAAACGCTAGTATCACTTCGGGATTACTTGGAAGAGACGTCGCGTTTCCGTAATCGTCCAGCGGGTTGCCGGTATTGATAATGGAATTACCTCCATTCGTCTCTGCTTCTGTAATGACAGCTTCACTTGCAGCTGCTGCGGTTGCCCACCTCGTTGGATCGGCGTTTCCCAAACAAATAAGGTTGTTATTCGAACCAAAGTCGAGGTAAGGGCTTGCAGTATTGAACAAGGGCCTCGCAGCATAAAGAAGTGCCTTTGCCTTAATCGTTAATGCTCCTGCCTTTGTCATTCTTCCCGTCCATGCAGCGGGCCATGTTGATGGAAGGACGGGAATTGCCTGGTCGCACCAGGATATGACTGAATCCAAAACAGCTTTCAAGGGCTGACGTGGAATGGCCAGGGAATCAGCTGAGGCACTTAATGATTTGCTGATGATTGGAACACCGCCGTACATGATAAACATCTGTTCGTAACGGTAAGCGATCAATGCGCGCATTTCACCCTTGATGGTGGCCTTATCGGCGGCGCTCAGATCTTTCACCTTATCAATATTTTCAATGACGTTGTAAGCCTGGCGAATAGGAGGAAAATTGTTGGCATAGCCATCCATATCCTCGTTTACACTGCTTGCACTCAATCCATCTAATACAATGTTCTTCGACTGGGTCCATGAAAAACCGTAGTTCATGCCACCGGTCAAATTCTCCTGTATCATAGCATCCCACCAGTTCGCATACGGCAAACCCTGTGATAGGCAGGTCTTGTATGCGTTAGACACAGCTCCTTGTGCCTTTGTCCATGTTGAAAAAACTGAATCGATGGTCGTCGTGCTTGAAAGCGGCATCTGTAAAAATTCTTTCTTGCAGGCACTGAAACCTACCAGTAGACAGCTCGCAACTATAAAAACTCTGAATCTCATTTCTTATATTTTGAAGAAGTTTAGAATTGAATATTGACGCCACAATTAAATGTCCTCGTGAGTGGATAGAGGTATCCCATTGCGTTCTTTCCGGCATCCGCCTGTTCAGGATCAATTCCTTTGAGAATATGACTGTCCCAGGTGATTAGGTTGTTACCATTCAGATACACCCTGATGAACTTGATATTGGCTCTCTTCATGAAAGAGGATCCCTGCTGGAAACTGTAGCCTAATTCAAGATTTTTCAATCTCTTAAAATCGTTCGAACGCAGCCAGAAATCACTAAGCACCGCTGCATTAGGTCCACCACCGCTGAA
>DATDNL010000538.1:0-4142 GCA_036518315.1 Flavisolibacter sp.
GTCAGCGGTGCGCCCGTCGTTTTCCCATTGAAATATCCGGTGATAAATATCGGTTTGTCATCTTCCTTTCTCGGTGTAGGTCCTTTCTGCTGCCCACCTTTCCGTCTTTCAAGGTCTGGTGTAAAGTCCTCCTCAGTTAAAGGAAGACCTGCAGGACAACCGTCTACCGTAATTCCAACCATTGGCCCATGTGATTCCCCAAAAATCGTCAGCCTGAAAATTCGTCCAAATGAATTCATTTTCTTAATTGTGGGTTAAAGATACTCTTGCATTCAGCTTCTGAAGATGCTCCCAGAACTGCGGATAAGATTTGTTTACGGCTTCTGCTCCGTGGATAACGACGGGCCCCTCTGCCTTCAAAGCTGAGACAGCACAAGCCATGGCTATGCGGTGATCGTGACGCGAATCCACAGTTGCCCCTTTTACTCCCGTTCCACCTTTCACCACCATAAGGTCGTCCTGTAAAACAACTTCGATTCCCATCTTGCTAAATTCCTCCTGCAACGTCACCGCCCTGTTACTTTCTTTATGAGTGAGGCGATGAGTGCCCTGTATGACCGATGTTCCGTTGCAATAGGACGCCAACGCTACCAAGGGTGGAAACAGATCAGGACAATCCGTTGCATCAAATTGAAAGGCTTTCAGATTACTTTCCTGTACTTCGATCTGATCGTCCTTAATGCTAATATTTGCACCGCTTTGCATCAATGCATCGAGGATGGCTTTATCTGCCTGCGTTGAGACGACATCCAATCCTTTTACAACTATATTTCCCGAAATCGCCCCGGCCACTAACAGGAAGGCGCCTCCACTCCAGTCACCCTCAACCGAATAGATAAACTCGGAATGATTGAACTCCGCAGTAGATTTTTTGGGAAAATAGAATTCAGAATAGTCTTTATTCACCGGGATCTTCATCCCAAAATCAGACATCAGTTTCAATGTCAGATCGATGTACGGTTTACTATTCAGATTAATTACCCTGATTGCTACATCACTCGCGTCCGCAGCGGAGTACGCGAACAGCAAGCCGGTTAAAAATTGAGACGATAAGCTTCCGTCCACTTCAATGTCAGACGGCTGTAAAGGTCCCTTTATCCTTAACGGCAAAAGACCATTATTGCTTTCACATTGTACATCCAGTTTTGGAAGCACTTCATCAAAAAAAGAAAGCGGTCTTTTCACAAGACTACCCCGCCCCTTTATGGTAATTGATTTCTCGCTCAAGGCTGTGATAGAAGTAAACATTCTTACCGACAATCCACTCTCTCCACAATTGATCTCATCTGACACCGCGTGAACATTACCCTCACTGCTAATGATCACCTCTCCATCATTTCTCTCAACCTTAGCCCCTAACTGCTGAATTATATCCAATGCCGCGTTATCATCATCGGAAACGCCAGGATTCCGCAAAACCGTCCTCCCTCCCTTTAAAAGTGCTGCCGCGCACGCTCTTTGCATAGCACTCTTGGAAGCAGGCGCCGTAATGCTACCGGAAAGTCGGGATGGTTGTATTGTTGCCTGCATTATAAACTTTCGAAGAGTTGTTGAATTGAAACTTCCTTAATAAATGCCTTGCCTATTTTTTCCAGCAAGATAAAATTGATACCGTTCTTCATCTTCTTCTTATCCATCTTCAGAACCTCGATCACTTTTACTTTATCAAATTCAAAAGAAACCGGCAAGCCATACCGCTGTAATAATGCCGTCACCTTTTCCTTGCTTTTGAATCCGCCGATTTGCATCGACAACTGAGACGCATAAGCCATTCCAATAGAAATAGCTTGCCCGTGCGAAAGCTGGTATTGATTCTCCAACGCATGACCAAGAGTATGGCCAAAGTTCAGCAGCTTCCGGTCCCCTGATTCGAATTCATCTTCCTGCACGACCTTCGTTTTCAGCAATGCATTGCGCCGTATCAACGCATCCAGATCCTTTTTCTTCTTCTGGTAATAGGCTACGTCCTTTTGCTCCAGTTCTCTAAACATAGCTGCATCTTTAATTGATGCGTGTTTAATGATCTCAGCAAAGCCGTTGCGCCACTCGGAATCCGGGAGCGTTTGTAAAAGCGATGAATCAAATAGAAGGAATGCCGGTTGGCGGATAATACCTACCATATTTTTAAATACGCCCACATCAATCCCGTTCTTTCCTCCGATGGAAGCATCTACCATAGCCAGTAAGGTTGTCGGCACAAACCCGAACCGGATACCCCGCATATAAATAGAGGCAACGTAACCGGTGATGTCGGTGACTACTCCGCCTCCTACTCCTACCAGCAAAGTCTTACGGTCGGCTTCCTTTTCAATGAGTTGTTGTATTACCGAATCAACAGTAGCCTGGACTTTAAATTCTTCTCCTGCCTTAAGAACGATTACCTCCTTGTTCTTGAAATGTTTCCCATGAGAAGCAAATACATTCTGATCAGTTATAAAAACGACTTTGGAGGAACCGGTAATCGATTTGAGTTGCGAGATCCTGCCTTCGAAATAATATTCTACCCGGCTGGTGCTGAAACGAAAAACCTTCTTCTGCATTAACTGTTGAAAATTTTGGTCTGGTGACTGATGCTTTCCATATGCACGGCATCGAAGTATTTGGTGATAAACTCCTTGCTCAATCCCAGCTTCTCCGCACGTTGACAGGCCCTGTTAAGGATTTCATTCCAACGGTTGGTTTGAAGAATGGTGATGTTATTCTCCTTCTTATACTCGGCGATCTTCTCCGACACTTTCATTCTCTGCCCAAGGATCTGCATCAACTCATCATCCAAATGATTGATCTGCTGGCGCAACCGTTCCAATGCCTGGTGGAATTCTTCAGAGTTAATATCTTCTCTTCTCCAAACAATATGGTCGAGCATCTCAGCCAACTTCTCGGGTGTCACTTGCTGCTTCGCATCACTCCATGCTTTGTCCGGGTCAATATGTGACTCGATCATTAAGCCGTCATAGTCGAGGTCAATTGCCTTTTGTGCGACTTCGAGTAAAATATCCCTGCGACCACAAATATGGGATGGGTCATTGATCATCAATAATTCAGGGTTGCGGCGTTTCATTTCAATCGCCAAATGCCACATGGGTGCATTGCGATATTCCGTATTTCCATATGAAGAGAATCCACGGTGAATGAGCCCGAGGTCTTTAATGCCAACCTTAGCGATTCGCTCCACAGCACCGGTCCAAAGTTCCAGGTCAGGGTTAATTGGGTTCTTTATCAACACGGGAACGTTAGCTCCGCGCAAAGCGTCAGCCACTTCCTGGACGCTAAAGGGATTTACTGTTGTCCTCGCGCCTATCCATAAAACGTCGACATCAAAATGCAAAGCGTCTTCAACCTGTTTTCCTGTCGCTACCTCCACTGTAACCGGAAGTCCTGTTAGCTTTTTCGCCTGCTGAAGCCATGCAAGGCCTTTCGTGCCTACACCTTCAAAAGTTCCCGGGCGTGTACGCGGCTTCCAGATGCCCGCACGCAGCATGTCAACCTTGCCTGTTGCGGCAAGTTGTTGTGCCGTAGCTATTACTTGTTCTTCGGTTTCAGCACTGCAGGGTCCCGATATGATCAAGGGCCTTTTCTTCCATGCCTGCTGTGCAGCGTTTTTCACAGTTTCTGTTGCTTGCATAATTTTCGTTTTTAAGATTTATACCTGGTTTTTAAGTTATCGTGTTTATAATTTAAGTCTTGCCTTCTACAATGAAAGACAAGCATTTTGAACTTGCCTTATGCGCTAAATCCCGCTATTTGATAATTCTCTTTATTTTGTTTGCGTTCACCATCAGCTCCTCCAAATAGTCGTAATTCTCTTTTTCCAGGCAAGCTTTAAATTTTCTTAGCTGGCTTATGTGCTCATTCAAAACATCCAATACATTCTCCTTGTTCTGCATAAAAATCGAAGCCCATGTAAGGGGATTACTTTTTGCCAAACGAACAGTGCTCTCGAAACCACCACTCGCGAGCTCAAAGATCGCATCCTCTTCCTTTTCTTTTTCTAAAACCGTGTTTGCCAAAGCGAAGGATGTGATGTGCGAAATATGACTCACATAAGCCACATGCACATCATGATCATGAGCATTCATATAAACTAAATGCATTCCAAGTTGCCTGTAAATATTTTCAACTATATCCACCGCGTCCTCATC
>DATDNL010000539.1:0-7659 GCA_036518315.1 Flavisolibacter sp.
TACGGAATTAAATTATTAAGCATTGGTTTACTCGTCGACGAAAAGAACGCAGTAGTTTGGCGCGGGCCGATGGCGAGCAGTGCTATCCGGCAGTTCATAACCGATGTCAATTGGGGAGACCTTGACTACCTTGTGATAGATATGCCGCCGGGAACCGGTGACATTCACCTTACGCTCGTTCAAACCGCACCGGTCACAGGAGTGGTTGTGGTAACTACCCCTCAGGATGTAGCACTTGCGGACGCCAAGAAAGGTATCGCCATGTTTGGACAGGCACAGATGAACGTTCCGATCATTGGATTGGTTGAGAACATGAGTTATTTCACTCCTGCCGAACTACCAGATCATAAATATTACATCTTTGGAAAGGAGGGCGGTAAGCGTTTAGCAGAGGAATATGATCTGCCTTTTCTCGGACAAATTCCCCTTGTTCAGAGCATCCGGGAAGGCGGTGATATCGGGGTGCCGATTATGATGGGTGATGACCAAATCACCAGGGAGGCTTTTATGGAGTTTGCCGGCATTGTGGCGCGAAGTGTGTCTATGCGTAATGCTCATATGAATGCAGAGCAAGTGGCAGATGTAGTTGAAGAAGGCTAGGAAGTGTAATAGCCCTATTTGCGTAAAGCGAAGCGCAGATTTTTACAGTTAGCCAACACAGAACTTAAGGTGGCTTTTGAACTATACTCCAAACACTCATCTTCATTAACTTCTAATGATTTTTGAATACACCGCTGAGTTCGCCAAAACTCTGGACCAGAAAAATGAACTGGGAGCCCTGCGAGATGAATTTATTCTTCCTCAACACGAGGGAAGCGATGCTATCTATTTTCTCGGGAATTCGCTTGGTCTTCAACCAAAGCGCGCAAAGAGCTATGTCCTGCAGGTGATGGATCAGTGGGCGCACTATGGTGTGGAAGGCTTTTTTAGAGGTGAACAACCATGGATGAAGTACCACGACCAACTGCTTTCTAGTTTATGCGTTTTTGTAGGTGCCGAGCCTGCCGAGGTGGTTGTAATGAACCAGCTCAGCGTGAACCTTCACTTGATGCTGGCAAGTTTCTATCAGCCCCAGGGTAGGCGGAACAAGATACTCTGTGAAGCAAAAGCTTTTCCGAGCGATCAATACGTTTTAGACACTCATTTAAAACAAAGAGGTTTTAAGCCCGAAGAAGTCATCATCGAAGTGCAGCCTCGAAAAGGAGAGGAGCTGATAAGAGAAGCCGATATTCTTTCAGCCATTGGTCAACATGCAGAGGAACTGGCATTGGTTTTCTGGGGCGGTGTCAATTATTATACAGGCCAGGTGTTCAATATGGAAACGATTGCAATGGCGGCGCGATCAGCCGGTGCCAAGGTTGGATTTGACCTGGCCCATGCGGCGGGCAACATTCCGCTGCAATTACACCAGTGGGATGTCGATTTTGCCTGCTGGTGCAGTTACAAGTATTTAAACTCGGGTCCTGGCGCAATTGGTGGCTGTTTCATTCACGACCGCTATCATAAGGATCCCTCTATCCATCGATTTGCGGGCTGGTGGGGTAACAAAAAAGAAACCCAGTTTTTAATGCAGAAGCAGTTCGAGCCGGAACTATCCGCGCAGGGCTGGCAGTTAAGCACTCCATCGCCGATGTTGTATGCTGCACACAAGGCATCGCTCGACGTTTTTGACGAGGCTGGAATAACGAATGTTTTTCAAAAGAACAAAGAGTTGAATCGTTTCCTCTGGTTCGTTTTAGAACACATAGAAAGGGAGGTTGGTCGCGACCTGATGAAAATATTAACTCCACGAAATGAAGAGGCGAGAGGCTGCCAGGTCTCCCTGTCAATTAGCGGTGGAAAGCTGGTTTTCGACGAGCTCACTACAAGTGGCGTTTACGCGGACTGGCGGGAGCCCGACGTCATTAGTGTCTCTCCTTTTGCTTTGTATAATACTTTTGCCGAGGTTTGGCAATTTGGCCAGCTACTTAAATCAGCCATCATTAAACATTCCTCATGACCCGTCTGCAATTGGTCGAACAGATCTTTTCAAAGAACACCTATCTCTGTGTTGGATTAGATACAGATTTAACCAAAATTCCAGGGCACCTGCTTACGTCAGCCGACGCCATATTTGAATTCAACAAGGCCATAATAGACGCCACCAAAGATCATTGTGTTGCATACAAGATCAATACCGCATTTTATGAAGCCGAAGGTTTGAAAGGGTGGCAAGCCTTGGAAAAAACGGTTAATTACATTCCGGCATCCCATTTCAAAATAGCGGATGCCAAGCGCGGTGACATAGGCAATACATCGTCTCAATATGCAAAGGCTTTCTTTGAGACTTTGAATTTCGATGCTATCACGGTAGCGCCCTATATGGGAGAAGATAGCGTCCGACCTTTTCTTGAATACAAGGGCAAGTGGACAATTTTGCTGGGACTCACTTCCAATCCCGGCGCTTCTGATTTTGAAATGCAGAAGATTGTGAGGCATTTAGAGAATCTTGACGAAGGAATGCATACAAGGAGGCAAGAAGAAAAATACCTGTACGAGACGGTATTGGAAACAGCGTCTGATTGGGGAACGCCGGAGAACCTGATGTTCGTGATCGGCGCCACCCAGGCCAATGAGTTTGTCAATATTCGTAGACTGACTCCAACCCAGTTTTATCTTGTCCCGGGTGTCGGTGCCCAGGGTGGGAGCCTCAAAGAGATCTCCGAAAAGGCGATGATTAAAGATTGCGGCTTACTGGTGAATGCCAGTCGTGCCGTTATTTATGCTTCCAAAGGCGAAGACTTCGCAGATGCTGCCGGCAAAGCGGCCAAAGCGTATTCGCTGGAAATGAAAGAATACCTGGCTGCTTATACAGGTCAATGATCTTTGTTCATTTTACCCGGTGCTACCTTCTAAATTCTTAATTGAGTATTGATTGTTCGACTTCGTCAACATATCCTGGAAGGACCGTGAAACTTATTAATGCCTTTTAGAAAAAACTTATATTGCGATTCGCACATTGGTTTGCTCTCCGTTTTCATTGGAACCTATTTCAAAATATCTTTTAATAAGCACATGTCAAAGTTCACTCTGTCACTAGGGTTACTAATCCTCTTTGTCACATCGCATGCTCAATCACCTTCGGCCACAGCTAATTATCAAATGGCATCCCGCTACTCGCCAAAGAAGTTGGATAAGCTGGTGTTCAGCATTTCCGTTGATCCACACTGGCTCAAGAATTCAACACGTTTTTGGTATTCGTATGAAACACCGAACGGTAAGAACTGGTACATTGTTGATCCTGCCCGAACCGATAAACGATTGCTGTTCGACAACGAGAAACTGGCGGCGCAATTAACTACCATCATAAGAGATCCGATAGATGCACAGCACCTGTCCATTGATAGTCTTCGGTTTGTTCGTGATGAGAACTGGATCCAGTTCCAGGTTACAAGCTCGCAAGACAGTGTTATCAAGGACACAAGCGCTAAAAAGGGTGCAACACCTAAAACCGAAAAGAAGAAGTATTATTTCGAGTATAATCTTAACAACGGACAATTGGTCCAGTTATCTGATTTTAAAAGACCAGCGCGGACGCCAAGGTGGGCTTCGGTGTCGCCGGACCAGCAAACGGTAGTTTTCGTAAAGAATTTCAACCTGTACTGGATGGATAAAGCCAATTATGCAAAGGCTTTGAAGAATGAGGACGACAGCACGATTGTTGAGCACGCGATAACAAAAGATGGCGTAGAATACTTTGGTTATAGCAACGAGGGATACTTGTCAGGACTTGGTGAAAATAATGTCGACAAGGAAAAGAACAAAAACAAGCGCAAGCCGGCTTTCGTTTACTGGAGCCCGGATTCAAAACATTTTACAATGGTGCGTACCGACGCAAGGGCTGTGAAGGATCTGTGGGTTATTAACAGTGTCTCGGAACCCCGTCCCACCCTGGAAACATATAAATACTGGATGCCCGGGGAGAAAGAAGCGCCAATCGCCTATGTTTTATTATTCGACAACGCCACGAAATCATTCAAGGAGCTTAATGTTAAACAATTCAAGGACCAGGATATAAATATTTGGAACGACAAGCAGGCACAAAACACCCGCGATGATGATTGGAGACCCTTGCTGTGGCTGGGTACCAACGACAAATTCTATTTCACCCGCACGAGTCGTGATTTGAAAAGGATCGATTTGTGTTCAGTTGACATCAATAGCGGTGATGTGAAAACGTTGATTCCGGAAAGGTTGAACACGTATGTTGAAACGAGGAGACCTGGCCTTGTAAACAACGGAAATGAAATAATCGAATGGAGTGAACGCGATGGGTGGGCTCACTTTTACTTGTATGATGGGAATGGCAACCTAAAGAATCAAATAACTTCCGGTTCATTTCACTGTGAAGACATTGTAGGTATTGACGAAAAGAAAAGGGTGTTATACTTTACGGCTAACGGTAGAGAACCCAACGAAGACCCGTACTACCTGCACTTGTACCGCGTGAATTTTGACGGAAGCAACCTGCGGCTGTTGAATCCAGGTAATTACGACCACTCAGTGAGCATGGACGACAATGAACAATTCTATGTCGACAACTTCTCAAGGGTTGACGCCGTTCCTAAAACCACCTTGTATAATGCAGAAGGCAGGAAAGTAATGGATCTTGAAACAGCGGATCTTTCCTCCCTGTTTGCCACCGGTTATAAGTTCCCTCAGATCTTCAAAGTAAAAGCCGACGATGGCGTCACTGACCTTTATGGCGTTATATATAAGCCATTCAACTTCGACTCTACGAAGAAGTATCCCATCATCGAGTATGTTTATCCGGGCCCGCAAACAGAGGCTGTGAATACCTCTTTCAGCCGTTCAATGGACCGGACTGACAGGCTGGCCCAATTAGGCTTCATTGTGATTACTGTTGGCAACCGTGGCGGCAATCCTGCCAGGAGCAAATGGTATCATAATTATGGTTATGGAAACCTCAGGGACTATGGTCTTGCAGATAAAAAGGCAGCGGTTGAACAATTGGCCGACAGATATTCCTGGATTGATATCGACCGCGTTGGTATCTATGGTCACTCGGGTGGTGGTTTTATGAGTACGGCAGCGATGCTTGTTTATCCTGACTTCTTCAAAGTGGCAGTATCTTCCTCCGGTAATCACGACAATAGCATTTATAATCGCTGGTGGAGTGAAAAGCATCATGGAGTAAAAGAAACCATCGGCGATAAAGGCGATACGACTTTTGCCTACAGCATCGACAAGAATCCTGATTTAGCTAAGAATCTTAAAGGACATCTATTACTGACAACAGGCGATATTGATAACAACGTACACCCAGCAAATACCATCCGGATGGTCAATGCCCTGATTAAGGCCAACAAACGCTTTGATCTGCTGTTATTGCCCGGTCAGCGACATGGTTATGCGGATATGCAGGAATACTTCTTCTGGAAAATGGCAGATTATTTCAGCGAATACTTTTTAGGTGATTGGAACCACCCTGTTGACATTACTGAAATGAACAGGGAAACGCCCCAGCAAGGGAATAAGAAAACACAGTAGACTGGCAAAGACGCTAATAAAGAAAGTCCATAGTTCGCTCTCCAAAGTCCTGGTGGCTTCGTTAGATTTTCTAAAGAGCCTGTAACCCCCTTGACTCTGCCCGTCTAAATACTGTTTCCACAGAACGCCCGATTGTTCATCATTCTCAGCAATTTTTTAACGCCCGCCCGCGCAATATTAATAGAACGATGTAGTTATTATGGAGTTCAAATCGAATTTATAGTATGTTTTTCATTTCAGTATTTGTAGCGATCTTCAGTTCCGTCTCCCACGATTCCATACCTGCCGCTGACAATCTTTCTTTGCCACCCGACGTAAATAAAACCGTTTTGCTGCAATTGGTCAATAACGCGCGTAGAAAGGGATGTAATTGTGGGAACACATACTATCCTCCTGTTGCTGCCCTTACCTGGAATGATCAGTTAGAAAAAGCAGCTTACGGCCACAGCATTGATATGTTCCGCAAAAGGTATTTCAGCCATAGGGGCTCAGACGGGACCGGAACGGGTGAAAGAATTACCAGTGCAGGATATAACTGGAGATTTTACGGAGAGAATATAGCCCAGGGCTATTCTTCAGAAAAAGAAGTAGTTGCAGGTTGGCTAAGCAGCCCGGGCCACTGCGCCAACATCATGAGCAAAAACTACAAAGAAATGGGCGCTGCGAAAGTGGGCGATTACTGGACACAGGATTTTGGAAGCCCAATGGCTCGCTAAACGACTTGTTTCACGAAATAATTGGAAGAGAATTCGAGCTTGGGTTGGGCATTTCTTTTGAACAAGCCATATACTGAAGAACCACTCCCGCTCATGGAAGCATAAATAGCACCTTCTTCGTACAACTGGTTTTTGATCTGTCCTATTTCCGGGTGGAGATCGAATACCGAGTCTTCAAAATCATTTTTTAGACTGTCCTTCCATCGCTCAACAGGTTCCGTAATAATCTCCCGGATGCTTCGTCTCTCCCTGTTTGGAGTAATGCGGGAAAATGCATCTTTTGTAGGTATATGAATGCCGGGATTGATTAAGATAATCTTATAGGCAGCCAGGTCCAGTTCGATAGCTTCCATCTTTTCTCCTCTGCCCGTGGCATAACAGGGCTTGTTTTTAATGAAGAAAGGGCAATCGCTTCCCAATTGCAAAGCATAATTGATTAACTCCTCGTCACTCAATCCCAGGATGAACTTTTTATTAAGCAGCGCTAACGCAAATGCTCCGTCGCTACTGCCTCCGCCAAGACCGGCACCCATTGGAATTACTTTATGCAAATGCATCTTAATGGCTGGCAACGATGGGAAATCTTTCTTTAGTAATTTATAGGCCTTTACACAAATATTATCTTCAGAGCCTGTATCAATTGGAAGTCCCGAACGGGTGAATTGAATATCATTTATAGGAGCTGAATCCTGTACGACCTCTAAAGCGTCCTGCAAAGAGATCGGGTAGAAGATCGTTTCAAGGTCATGAAAACCATCTGTCCTTTTCTGAAGAATATGTAATCCAA
This sequence comes from Flavisolibacter sp., assembly GCA_036518315.1. Lineage (GTDB taxonomy): Bacteria > Bacteroidota > Bacteroidia > Chitinophagales > Chitinophagaceae > Flavisolibacter. The sequence goes on from DATDNL010000539.1 coordinate 7,054, forward strand.
GGTTGATTTTGCAGTTAGGGAAGACAATCATAGTTAGCGGCCTTTCTTCCTTGCATTCAGTTCATCCCGAATGGCTATGGCTCTGATGTAATCTTCCTGCTCGAGTACTTCGTTCAAAAGGGTATTTAGTTCATCAACACTCATTTTCTTAAGATCGTTTCCTTCGCCTTCTTCTTCATGAGTGGAACTTACGGTAGCCGCTTTCTTTTTCTTGCCGGTTCCCGTGTCCTCCATGAGTATTCCTGCACTTTCAAGGATGTGTTCGTAGGTATAGACAGGGCAACCAAAACGCACAGCAAGGGCCAACGCATCGGAAGTCCTCGAATCTATTTCTATGGTGTCGTTGTCGGAAGAGCAGACGAGTTTGGAGTAGAAAATACCTTCCTGTAAATCAGATATGATGATTTCGTGCAGTTCAATATTGAAAGCAGTCATGAAATTCTTCATAAGGTCGTGGGTAAGAGGACGGCTGGGCTGCATTTTCTCGAGGGCAACTGCTATGGCCTGCGCTTCAAATCCTCCTATCACGATAGGCAATCTACGTAACCCGTTGACCTCACCAAGCACCACAGCGTACGAATGAGTTTGTGTAATGCTATGCGAAAG
>DATDNL010000540.1:0-4535 GCA_036518315.1 Flavisolibacter sp.
AATAACAGAGCTTGTCCTGACCCGTTTTATTTGCATATTGTTTAGCGGTTTTCTTTGTTGTTCCCCGGGGCCGAATCTCAAATATCAAATCTCAAATCTCAAATTTCAACTCTCAAATCCCAAACCCCTCCTGCCTGTAAACGACCCGGAACTACAAACTTCAAACTACAAACTACAAACTTTCTTAAATCCATCCCGACTTATCAAACAATCCCCCACCCGACTGCTGGGTGCAGGTGAGCACGAGGTCATTGATGCAGACATGTGGTGGCAGGGAGGCGGTATAGTAGATCACGTCGGCCACGTCCTGCGCGCTGAGGGGGTGATAGCCTTCATAGACTTTCTTTGCCGTTTCCTCTTCGCCCTTGAAGCGCACCATGGAGAACTCGGTTTCGGCGGCGCCGGGGTGAATGGCCGTCACCTTGATATGGTAGGGAAGCAGGTCCATGCGCATGCCCTTGCTGATAGATTCAACGGCGGCCTTGCTGGCGCAGTAGACGCTCCCGCCCAGGTAGACTTCCTTGGCGGCCGTGGAGCCGATGTTGATGACCTGTCCTTTTTTTCGTTCCATCATGAAGGGGACGACGGCTTTCGACACGTAGAGCAGGCCTTTCACGTTGGTATCGATCATGGTGGTCCAGTCGGTGAGTTCGGCATCCTGGAAGAGGTCCTTGCCGAGGGCGAGGCCGGCATTATTAATAAGGACATCGATGGCCTTCCATTCTCCGGGAAGGGAGTTGACGGCAGTGAATACGGCTTGCTGGTCCTGCACATCGAATGGGAGCAGGAAGCAGGAGGACTTGAATTGTTCTTCGAGTGTTTTCTTTAGATTTTCGAGGCGGTCTTTTCTGCGGCCGGTGAGGATAAGGTTATAGTTATTTTGGGCGAATTTATGGGCGGAGGCTTCTCCGAAGCCGGAGGTGGCGCCGGTGATGAAGACGATTTTTTTCATGGCTGCGAAGATAAGGAGGGTGTGGGGTTATCGATATGAGAGATCGCCTTACAGACACAGAGAGGGCCATCAAGGCCGACTATATGAAAAAGGCGGCATTGCTGCCGCCCTTTCTTCTGTGTAGCACCTATAGTTATTAGTCGGGAATCTTTATTAGTTTCATCCGTTTACGCTCAGTGCCTTGTATTATTTCGAGGATGTAAACACCAGGGCGATAAAGCGCGCCTAATTGAATGGTCTGCTCTGCGCTTAAATTCGTCCTTTGTTCGATCACCCTGCCGTTCGCGCTGTACACCAAGATGTTTATGACATCTATCCTATTGGAGCTCTCGAGTTTCACATTGAACTGCGAAGTAGTAGGGTTTGGATAAACGCGAACGTCCGGCGCCAAGACTTTTTTCGTTTCATCAGTTACTTCTTGCCGGACTATTACTTTTGAAGCCACCGTTGTTGAACACGTTTTGGCGCCTACCACCGATGCTTTTCCGTCATACAGTCTCTGAGCCGCTGTACTGGTTCCATTCCAGTTATTCGAGAACCAGATACCCCCTGCCTTTCGGTACAAAGTAATTGCTACTTCCTGTTCGCAACCCTGTTTTACAACCATTTCGAATACCGCACCACCTTCAATCAATACTAAGGACATATCTGTTTGTTCATAAAGATTTGCTTTGGAACTGAAGGTCGCGGTAGCAGGAGCGCCGCCAATTACATTCAATGAGACAATCGCGTTTGTTGTGATGACATACATATGCTGCTTCGTATCCAATGTGCCATCCGTTTTATAATGGCTGCGGATCAATACATCAGCCTTGCCCTTCGGATTTGTTCCCGATTTAGTATAAACAATGTCAGACTCGAAGTCTGTCATTAATCCGATATCTCCTTTGAGGTAACCGGATGAACTTTCATTTTGCGTTCTTCCTCCACAGACCATAAAGCCGCCAGGAATTGGCTTAGAAACTGTTACTATAGCCTGGGCTAACGCACTACTTGCCATATTATAATAAGCGCCGGCTATTCCAACTGCCACTTTAAAATCCTGCGCATTATTGGAACCAATATTCATTTGAACAATCGCGCTCGCTGTACCAACTGAGCCATCACTGATATCTACTAAACCAACTGGGAGATTCGTTGCTCCTGTAATAGGTGTCATGCCGCTGCCGTTCACCAGGTAGAACGTAACCCTGGCTGCTCTAACATCGCCTTTCAAAATATTGTTATCCTTAATTGTAGTCGACAACCTAATGGTACCAGTACTCGTACTCTGTCCAGTTGTCCAGGCAAAAATGTCGCCTGTGTAGAATCCGAGATTAACATTATATGGATCTGCATTTCTCTGGTTCACCTGTAGCGGCTTCGTGTCGATACTGTTGCTATAATTCAAATTGGTGCTTGTAAACATTGCGTCTACCGCATACGACGTAGTTGGCAAATTAGTTACTTGCCCAACGAATGTAGCCTGTACGGCACCAGAAGGATCATTAGGGATCGGAACAACAGTCACTGGTGAACCATATAGCACTGAGCCAATTTTGAATTGCACTGTTCCGGTCAGCTCGCTTGCCTTATTAGAAGGTGTGATTCGCGCGGTCAACGTAACCTGGTCCATGTACCGGACGGCTGCTGCGCTTATCGTCAGTACGGTTGTGGTAGGAGCTTTCGTTATCCTAGCTGCAGTTACGCAAGTACTATTGACCAAACCATAATTGCCGGCGCTGCTTCCCGCAATAGAGATTCCATTTACCATCACTTCCCATGTTCCAGCATTCGGATCGACAAACGATGCGGTGCAGGACAGGCTCACATCGTCACTAGCAAGTTTATCCGAAGAAAGTTTAACAATTGCATCGGTGGTACCATCATAAACCTTGTCAACTCCTGCAGCCGTCACTTTCAGAGCTCTTTGCGTGATATCAAGATCTATTGAACCACCCGTCGCCTGGTAATCTGGATTTAAACAACCAAGTGAGTTCGTTGCTAACGACGTGTAATTACCCACACTGTTGTTTGATACGGTTGCACTTCCCTCGAGGTTAACAACTTCACTTCCTATCACATTACGCGCAATCAAATCACTAGCCGCGAACATACTGTTGCCATCATATACCTTACTTCCAGTAATATCGACTACACGTTTATTGATCTGAAGTGTCCCATCAACGAAGCTGAAGCTATAGTTGTCTGCCTGTAAAGTCCCTATGTTGGGCGTGATCAAATGAGAGCCATAATGAATTGCGGTAATGGCTGGCCCTTCGTAAGAAGGAAAACCAGACACCCCACTCGTTTCGAGGCTCTCCGATGCTGCGAAACCAGTTATTGTAGCACTGAATATTCCGCCCCCGTCAACATAATTAAGGCCGTCGTACACTTTCTCCTTATTCTGTGCCGTTACCGTTAATTGTTTTTTACCTATCGTGAACGCCTTGCTGTCTGAAGAACCAGTGTGGTTGTCATCACCTGCATAACTGTACGATGCCGTTGCTGTCCCCGCATTCACATTATTTGCGTAATCTGCTGCTGGTGCCAGGCTCAAATTAGCTCCTGTGACACTTACTGTCGCAGGTGTGATCTCAGAACCGGTATACCTGAAAGGTTCTCCACTGATCGTTACTGCTGTCGTGGTTGGAGCCTTACCAATCGCGAACGTCTTGCTGTCTGAAGAACCAGTGTGGTTGTCATCACCTGCATAACTGTACGATGCCGTCGCTGTCCCCGCATTCACATTATTTGCGTAATCTGCTGCTGGTGCCAGGCTCAAATTAGCTCCCGTGACACTTACTGTCGCAGGTGTGATCTCAGAACCGCTATACCTGAAAGGTCCTCCAACAATCGTTACAACCGTCGTTGAAGAAGCCTTATCTATCTTATCCTCAATAGTGGTAGCACTTACTGCATTGTAATTGTCATTACCTGCAAAGCTCCAGGTATCTTTTGCATAGTCACCTGCACCTGTGTGCTTCGTGTTCGTTACATCCATCAGCGATGCCAGGTCAAATGGCGTGGACTCAACACCCACTGCCGTAAAGGCTGCCGTATGCTCTGTGCCATCGTAGGTAACATTATATGGAGTAACAGAGATCACTGCATTGGCCTTACCAATCGTGAACGTCTTGCTGTCTGAAGAACCGGTGTGGTTGTCATCACCTGCATAAGCGGTAGACGCACGATATTGACCTGCATTTATTGGAGCGTCATTAGATGGGCCGTAGTTGGTGGTTCCAATACCTGAATAGGATATAGGCAGCGGCTGTACTAACTCAACGCTGCCCATTACAGAGGCAAACGCCGGGTGTCTATCACCATCGTAAATAAAATTATTAACTACTACGGCTACCGTGCTGGCAGCCTTTGAAATCGTGCTGTGCACTGTTCCTTTTGCCGCATTGTAGTTTTCATTGCCTGCAAAGCTCCATTCGTCGGATTCATACTCCCCTGCGTCACTATGAATGGTTTTCGATAAATCAAAAAGCCCACCCAAATCAGCAGGTGAATTTTCCACCCCTGACGCTTTAGCGGACACAACATGCGAATTACCATCATAAAGAAGGTCATAACCCTGGACCTCAATAAAGGCATC
>DATDNL010000541.1:0-4407 GCA_036518315.1 Flavisolibacter sp.
TGCACCTTCTGGTTGGCAATAAAGTTCGACAGGATCTTTCCATCCCTGCACACAGCCGCCGACGTCTCGTCGCACGACGACTCGATAGCGAAGATGACTGCTCTCTTATCTCTAATCGCCGAGCCAATATTCTTCTTATCGTTATCCAATTCTTCTTTCATTTTACCGAGATGCAAAAGAACGAATTATTTACGATTGCAGAACTCATGAAAGGTAGTCTCGCAATGATATTGCCCTCAAAGAAAAACTTTCTTCTTTGGGAATATTCGAAATCAATAAAGACTATTCGAGCTAAGTCTCTCCTCCAGGGAGACAGGGGGAGTCTTAACTCCTAATGGCCTCCACCGGGTCCATCTTCGCAGCATTGATGGCAGGAATCAGCCCAGCCAACACGCCTGCCACGATACAGATGCCTATGGCCATACCAATGATTTGGGCAGAAAGGAAAAAGTGGAAGTGCAACATGGCGCTTGCAATCTTAGTCAATATAAGGACAAGTGTGAGTCCCATGAGACCGCCGATAATACAAAGAAAGGCAGACTCCAGGAGGAACTCCATCAGGATCATAGCACTTTTGGCTCCGATGGCTTTCTTTAATCCTATTTGAGTGGTTCTTTCCTTGACGGTAACAAACATAATATTCGCAACACCAAATATTCCGACTATAAAAGAGAGAATACCAATGATCCAACCTCCCATGTTGATACTTACGAATGCCTGGCTTAAGGCATCGCTGAAATCATTCACATCATTCAACGCAAAATCATCGTCCTCTGTCGGGCTCAGTTTATGCAGAGATCGCATGACACTCTTCAGTTCATCCTTAACGGCTTTGCTACTGATCTGCTCTTTTCCTTTCACCAGGATCAAAGGATCGGCACGCTTTTCATCCATTATCGTACGGCCATAACGATAAGGCGATATAATGGCTTTGTCCAGTTGCCACCCACCAATGATCGTGCTGCCCTGTTTCTTTATGACGCCGACGACATTGACCTTCTTACCCTTCACTGTCAGTTGCTTTCCAACAGCCCGCTGAGGGGAACCAAATAGTTTCTCTGCGATCTCGTTTCCAATCACTACGGAGTTGCTGCCCAGCCCGAACTCTGCATCGGTTAAAAAGCGGCCCTGTTGTATATCGATCGGCTGCACACCTGAGAATTCTTCATTAACGCCGTAAAAGATTACGTTGCTGAGGGTATTGTCTCTCACCTCGGCATTCGTCATAATATTAATCTCAAACGCAACATGTTCGGCAGTGGACGTTCTACTCTTGATCTCCTGTACTTCAGCGTATTTCGGCGATGGTCTTTTCACATATTTCCACCATGGGTAATCTGGTCCGCCGCCTGAGTATTCCCATTTATCAATGTAGATTGTGTTTGTCCCAAGTGCCTTGATCTCAGACTGAATATTCAATTCAAGGCTGTTAACGGTGGCCAGCACACCAATGATGCAGAAGATGCCGATTGTTACTCCAAAAAGAGAAAGGAAAGTGCGCAATTTGTTCTTCAACAGCTCCTGCATGGCTATTTTAAAGCTACTTATTGCTATTTCGAAGAGTCTGCGCATCAGGGACAAATGTAGGGAAATCGGCATTGTAACTTAATGAACTATATCAACTGTTAATAGCGCTGTTGAATGGTCGCTCTCTTGTTGGTTTGGTCAATTATTCAGTAATTTCGGACGCCTCGATTCCATACCTGTAAGTGTTTAACTAATGATTCAACCCTAACCATTTATGGCAAAAATCCTGATTATCGATGACGACCCGGATGTGAGAACCTTGATGAATGTCCTGATGAGGAAACAGGGCTACGAAGTGGAAACCGCCTGTAACCGTGAAGATGCCCTGTCGAAACTGGAAAGTTCGAGCCCTTCCGTTATTCTATTGGATGTGTTGTTGTCAGGAACCGACGGAAGAGAGTTTTGCAGGGAGATTAAGGCAAACGACCGCATGAAGGGCGTACCTGTCATTATGGTCTCCGCTCACCCCGGTGCAGCAGAAAATATAAAAAGCTATGGTGCTGATGATTTTGTTTCTAAGCCGATCAATTCGGAAAACCTGGTAGAGAAGATCAGCCACCTCGTTAATGGCTCAAAATAAAATGTCCCGCGTGGGCGGGACATTTTTAGTAGATTAATAGCTAAAGTTCTTCATGCCGTTTGCTGTTCGGATCACCACTACTGCCATTATTCCTTCCACTATGTTGCGGATTGTAAGGCTGTCTTCTTTGTTCATAGTTCATACCTTCAAATCCTTCGTAATTCTTCCTATCCTGTGGTTCATTTGATCCACGGCCAGAATTCCCCTGACTATCACTTGGCTGATTCCTCGTATTCTGTGACATGACTCAACTATTTTAGTCTTAAAGCCCGAAAAATGATACCAATTTTAGATTGACCCCCAGTTATCAGAAACATAGGCAGATAGGTCACAGAACCGGCATAATTTTCCCCACCGGGGGCATTTTTCAACCGTATTATCAGCGAAGCTTTTTGCTTAAATCCGGTCGTTTAGTTTTCGTTAACGCCTGACCGACTAAATTTGCACCCGCTTAAAAGGCTGAGTAAGTACTATTCGCCACGCTAATTAGAATGAAATACCTGAACGAAATAAAGAAAAGAAGAACTTTCGCCATCATATCTCACCCTGATGCCGGTAAGACTACCCTCACGGAGAAATTCCTGCTGTTTGGTGGTGCCATCCAGGTCGCAGGGGCGGTCAAAAGCAACAAGATCAAAAAGGCGGCTACTTCCGACTTTATGGAGATTGAAAGGCAAAGGGGTATTTCCGTGGCCACATCCGTAATGAGTTTTGAGTACGACGGTACTCTCATTAATCTACTCGATACCCCCGGTCACAAGGATTTTGCTGAAGACACCTTCCGCACTCTCACCGCGGTGGACAGTGTTATCCTGGTCGTCGATAGCGTCAATGGGGTAGAGGAACAAACCCGCCGCCTCATGCAAGTCTGCCGCATGCGTAAAACTCCTGTAATTGTATTTATCAATAAGCTCGACCGTGACGGCAAGAACCGCTTTGACCTTCTGGAGGAGATTGAAAAGGAACTGTCTATAAGCCTCCACCCAATGACCTGGCCTATCAACCAGGGAAAAGATTTCAAGGGGGTTTACGACCTGCATCATAAGAACTTGCGCCTGTTTACTGCGAACACAAAGGCGAATGAAGAGGACACAATTACCATATCGGATCTTTTGTCCAACATTTTGGATGAAAAGCTTGGGGAACGCGACGCTGCCACTCTGAGGGAAGACGTCGAGTTGATCGAGGGCGTATATGGAGAGTTGGACGCACGCACTTATTTGAGTGGTGATGTGGCTCCCGTCTTTTTCGGAAGTGCCATCAACAACTTTGGTGTTAAGGAAATGCTCGACACCTTCATTCGCATTGCACCCGAGCCACGCAGCCGCGAAACCAACAAGCGTCTTGTGGACGTTGAAGAAGACAAATTCAGTGGATTTATTTTCAAGATACACGCTAACCTCGATCCTAAGCACCGTGACCGTATTGCATTCTTAAGGGTTTGTTCCGGCAGGTTCGAGCGAAATAAATACTTCCATCACGTGCGCCTCGATAAAGATGTTCGCTTTAGTAACCCTTATTCCTTTCTTGCCCGCGAAAAGAATGTGGTCGACGATGCTTACCCTGGCGACGTTGTCGGGTTGTTCGACACGGGCAATTTTAAAATAGGAGATACGCTTACTGAAGGAGAAGAACTTTTCTTTACGGGTATTCCATCGTTCTCACCTGAGATATTTAAAGAGGTTGTGAATAAGGACCCGATGAAAACTAAGCAACTCGAAAAGGGTCTTCTGCAACTTACCGATGAAGGCGTAGCCCAATTGTTTACCCAATTCGGTGGCAACAAAAAAGTCATTGGTTGTGTAGGAGAACTGCAGTTTGAAGTGATTCAATACCGCTTGTTACATGAGTACGGGGCGTCTGTCGTCTTTAATTCTTTACCGTTCTACAAAGCCTGCTGGATTACCAGCAACGATCCGGCGAAACTGCAGGATTTTATTCGCTTCAAACCAGCCAATATCGCGGAAGATAAAGATGGCCACCTTGTTTACCTGGCGCAGAGTGAGTGGTTCCTGAATACAGAGCGTAACAATAATCCCGATATAGAATTCCACTTCACTTCTGAAATTCATAAATAGCGCGGGAGGAATGCGTTCACTCGCTCGTTTCTCATGGTTCAGGTATGACGAAATATCTTTAACTTAGGATACACACATTTCATCAACCATTTAATTAGTACACATGAGAAAAGTTGCACTGGCTTTATGTGCCGTCGTCCTCGTATTCGCGGCATGTAAGAAATCGGCTACCACTTCTACTGCCGATGAACAGCAAGCCATCACCAAAAGAACTTGCGCGTC
>DATDNL010000542.1:0-2161 GCA_036518315.1 Flavisolibacter sp.
GGCATCAAGCAATAATTGATTTGCCCATATATTATACGCAGCTAATTGGGTTAATATCTCTTTCATTTTATAGAATTTATTTCGCGAGCAGGCATTGTAATTGTCAATACTTTTGACACCCGTTTCCAACAGCGAATTAACAAAAACGGCTTCATCAATGAACAAGAATTTTTCCCTAAAGGGTTTTGGATCGGCAGCCATACATGCGGGGCATGATCAGGATCCAAACTACGCCCATCAAACTCCTATTTACGCTTCCAGCACTTTTGTCTTCGATACGGCACAACAGGGAATGAAACGGTTCGCGAGCCAGGAAGAGGGATACATCTATTCCCGCTGGGGCAATCCAACGTTTACCGAAGCCGAACAAAGGATTGCCGCGCTTGAAGCTTTCGGTCTGAACATCGAGGCGAAAGGCCTTCTGCACTCCTCGGGAATGGCAGCTATTTCAACATTATTCCTGTCCACCCTGAAGCAGGGCGACAATGTACTCTCTCACTTTTCCTTATATGGCGGGACAGACGAGATCCTATACAAACTCTTTCCCGATCTTGGTATTGAAGCAGTGATCGTCGATCTGAGACAACTCGACAAAGTGGACGACATCATCAAAAATGACACGAGCATTAAGATGCTCTATTTGGAGACGCCAGCTAATCCCACAATCCAATGTGTGGACATAGAGGAGCTAACCAAGATCGCGAAAAAGCACAATCTAAAAGTAGCTTGCGACAATACATTTGCTACCCCTTATGTTCAACAGCCGTTCAAATACGGTGTCGACTTCATTGTTCACTCTACTACCAAGTTCTTGAACGGGCACGGGACCGCGATTGGCGGCATCCTACTTGGTAGCGACCTGGATTTCATGAAAACAAGAGTGACAAAGGTCCACCGGCTGCTCGGTGGCAACTCAAATCCTTTCGACACTTTCCTGCTGATACAAGGAATTAAAACACTGGAGATTCGCATGGAGCGCCATTGTAGCAATGCGTTGAAAGTAGCGAACTTCCTGGAACAACACCAGGCCGTAAAAAAAGTCAACTACGCGGGGCTTGACTCGCACCCCGAGCATAACGTCGCCATGAAACAAATGAAGAATGGTGGCGGCATGTTAAGCTTTGAATTAAAGGAAGGTCTCCAGGGCGGAATAGACTTTATGAACAAACTGCAGATGTGTGTCCGTACGGTTTCACTTGGCACCGTCGATACCTTGCTCTGCCACCCTGCTTCTATGACGCACTTCGGTGTGCCAAAGAACCAAAGAGAAAAATATGGCATTACCGATGGATTGATCCGTATGAATGTTGGCATTGAAAACAATGAAGACATCATTGCCGATCTTGACCAGGCCTTGAAATAAAATTGCATCACCCACATCATTGATCAAACCCATTGCATGGAAATAAACATTCGCAAAGCAGTAAAGGAAGATTGTGCCAGGATACTGGAGCTCGTAAAAGAATTAGCCATATATGAGCGCGCACCAAAAGAAGTAACAGTCACACTCGAACATTTCGAGAAGAGTGGTTTCGGCAGTAAGCCTGTATGGTGGGCGTTCGTTGCGGAAGTAGACGGCCACGTAGAAGGCTTTGCCCTGTGGTACATCCGATTTAGCACATGGAAAGGACAGCGCATGTACCTCGAAGACTTTTATGTAACCGAAAAAATGAGAGGTAAAGGCTTAGGTAAGTTATTGTTCGACCAGATAATCAAGGAAGCACAACGCAGAAAGTTCCAGGGCATCATGTGGCAGGTACTAGAGTGGAATGAGCCGGCTATTAATTTCTACAAAAAATATAATGCTGCTTTCGACCCCGAATGGGTAAACTGTGGCCTATCGTTCTAATGAGAAGTTCTTAATCCAAATAAGATAGCTGTCCCAAGAAGAACAGCTATCTTATTATCTAACTTAAATAATTTCACATTTACATTGTTCCCGACAAGCTTAGTAACCACAGCACAAAGAATACCAGTGCACCTATTCCGGCCAGGGTCGCTAATATCCAGAAGAACCCTACTGCTGCAGCTATGATACCAAGAACAATAGCTAATGCAAGAAGAATAAGCCACAGCCTTAAGTAACGGTGCGTCTTATCGCTTGTCATTTTCTTCGACATCTTAGCCGTTGCCGTTAACATCTTCGTGTTAATGTTTCCGT
>DATDNL010000543.1:0-3005 GCA_036518315.1 Flavisolibacter sp.
CAGGTCCTGTACCAGGTTACCTGATCAAAGCAAAACAAGACGGCCCCGGTAACACAGAAGCAGATAACAAATCAAGCTTCGATAAGTTTGACCTTGCCTGGGCTGCAGGTTTAGGATTTAAAACAAAAGCTGGTCTGGGTATTGGTGCTCGCTATAATTTCGGCTTGACCAATACAATTAATGACGGTGGTGGTAACAACAGTTCTAACAATGGTCCCGAGCTGAAAAACTCGGTGATACAAATCGGTTTGAGCTGGGGTTTTGGCGCCAATAAATAAGTTGTATCTCTCACAAAGCAGAACAAAAGGTCCCGCTCCGGCGGGACTTTTTTCGTAAGGAAAAACGTGAATGAGTACTTTTATAAAAAAATCGGAATTGAAGTCACTATTGAATGAGCAGCAGATACAACTAACTGTGAAGCGACTGGCAAACCAGGTGTTGGAAAATAATGTTGACCTGCAGAACACTGTTCTTATAGGCCTGCAACCAAGGGGCATCTTTCTATCGGACCGTATCGTTAAAGAGCTTTCTTCCCTTACCGGCAAGATATCCTATGGCAAACTGGATATTACTTTTTACAGGGATGACATTCGCAAAGAACTCCACGTTCCCAACCAGACAGATATTAAATTCTCCATCGAAGGCAAGAAGGTCGTCTTGATCGATGATGTATTATATACAGGAAGAACGACAAGAGCCGCACTGGATGCTTTAATGGACTACGGCAGACCCGAGAAAGTAGAGCTAATGGTGCTGATCGACAGGAGATACAGCAGGCAATTGCCCATACAAGCGGATTACATAGGCAAGTCTATTGACTCTATCGTTACGCAAAAGGTAAAGGTGCTGTGGAAGGAAAGGGACAAAAAAGATGAAGTTATTTTAATCGACTAAGATCGACTATCTACTAAGCCAAACAGATCTTGCATACAAAAATATAGAGCAGTGGTTGCATTACTGCCCGGGTTCGAGCTTCGACAGTTCACATCCCCGATAAGATTTTGTTGATAAAAATCAGGCTTCTCCAAACATCGTTTTCCCGGCTATATTTCCCGATGCCCTATCTTTGATTTTTAATGAGGCTTTCTTCACGACATCTCCTTGGTATAAAAGATCTTACCACTGAAGATATTTCGACCATCCTGGACACGGCAAAAGAATTCAAAGAAGTATTACAAAGACCTATCAAGAAAGTTCCTTCCCTCAGGGACGTGACTATTGTAAACTTGTTTTACGAGAACTCGACGAGAACTCGCATTTCCTTTGAACTGGCAGAAAAACGTTTGTCGGCCGATACCATCAACTTCAGCTCATCCGGTTCATCCGTATCAAAGGGGGAGACCTTGCTCGACACGGTGAATAATATCTTGTCGATGAAGGTGGACATGGTAGTGATGCGACACAGTGCGAGTGGTGCACCACACTTCCTGGCGAAACATATTCCTGCGGCGATCGTCAATGCTGGTGACGGAATCAATGAGCACCCGACGCAGGCACTCCTGGATGCACTTTCCATCTCGGAAACGTTTGGAACCTTGAAGGGGGTGAAGGTGGCCATCATCGGCGATATCATGCACAGCCGCGTCGCACTGAGTAATATCTATTTACTTGGTAAAATGGGAGCGGAGATTACCGTTTGTGGCCCGCCAACACTTATTCCTAAATACATAAAGGACGCCTTCAACGTTCGCGTTGATTACAACCTGAAAAGAACACTGGAATGGTGCGACGTAGCCAATGTGCTGCGTATACAATTGGAAAGACAGAACCAGGTATTATTCTCATCACTACGCGAGTACAACCTTGCCTATGGTATCAACAGGAGGTTGCTGGACAGTTTATCAAAAAAGATATCCATAATGCACCCTGGCCCCATCAATCGCGGGGTGGAACTGGACAGTGATGTTGCCGATAGCGATCAGTCCATCATACTTCAGCAGGTGGAGAATGGGGTGGCTGTGCGAATGGCTGTTTTGTATTTGCTGGCGGGAGAAAGAAATTCCGCTTAATTTTCCACTTTAATTCTATCGAATGCGTATTGCTTTATTTCCCGGGACCTTTGATCCGGTGACGTTTGGTCATATAGACATCATTGAAAGAGCGCTTCCCCTTTTCGATAAGCTTTATATCGGTATAGGTCTTAACTCAAACAAGCTCCCGATGTTCTCAGATAAACAAAGGAAACAATGGTTGCAGGACCTTTTTAAAGATGAACCAAAAATCAAGGTGGTTGTTTACGAAGGGCTGACAGTGGAATGCTGTAAGAAGGTGAAAGCTAATTATGTCGTAAGAGGCATTCGCTACGTGAACGACTTTGAATACGAGAAAGCAATCGCAGATATGAACCGTAGTCTTGACGAAAATATAGAAACAGTATTCTTAACCTGTTTGCCAAAATACACTTCAGTGGCATCAACCCTCGTGCGCGACGTAATAAAGAATGGGGGCAATGTTTCGCAGTTTGTGCCGGATGTTGTGTTAAAGACCATCCAGCAAAACAACAAGCAGGAAATGTTTGTCTAGGCGTTCTTCACCTCGTGTAAAATCTTCGCTCCTGCATTGACGACATCATGAATGGAGGCATGCGTATTATCCATATAAGGCGTCACACCGTCCATTGTAACCCACTCGCACTTTTCAATGTCCTCTTCAACCTGTGGAATTAAATCGGTTTTGACGGGCGTCTTCATCAGGAACCAGTGTGATTCTTTGAGTATGTGCTTTCCGAACTCATGGTAAGTATGATAGGTAACACAAAGCGGTTGTTCTATCTCAACGGGTGACAATCCTGTTTCTTCAATGACTTCACGAACGGCACAGGCTTCCAAATTCTCTCCTTCATCCATTTTGCCCTTTGGCAGGTCCCATTTGCCACGGCGAAAGATCAACAACAATTCATTGTCGTTCGTATGCACCAGTCCTCCTGCAGCCTGTACCAACACCAGTTTCTTTTTGAATGCCTTCAACACCGCATCCACATCCTCATTTAAAAAAACGCCTGAATG
>DATDNL010000544.1:0-2297 GCA_036518315.1 Flavisolibacter sp.
AGATATCTAAACCAAAAGCGTACAGCATGAGGCCGAGTAGCAAAACCATTCCGACCATTTGTGCGTATTCAATAAACTTATCACTTGGCTTATGGCCGGTGATCATTTCATAAACGGTAAATAAAGCATGCCCCCCGTCAAGACCGGGAATTGGTAGAACGTTCATGAACGCGAGGATGATGGAAAAGACGGCAGTTAAGGTCCAGAAACTTTCCCAGTCCCAAACACCAGGGAAGATATTACCAATGCTGATGACGCTACCCAATGAATCTTTAGCTGCCACGCGACCCGTGAATATCTGTTTCAACCCAGTCAAGTAATTAGACAAGGTCGTCCAGCAACGATTGAAACCGGCCGGAATCGATTCTGCGAACGTGTACTTTTTTGTTTCAGTGTGAAGCCCAAGTTTTTTGAAGTCACCAAGGGGCCACACTCCTATTGCGCCTTCATCGCTGACTTTTACTTTGATGCGTACTGTGTCGGCACCCCTTAAAACTGCAATATTAACGTCCTGGTTTTTCCTTTTACGTATCTCTCGCTGGAAATCCTGGAAGTAAGGAGTGTTTATGGAATCGACGGCTAGAAAGCGATCGCCCTTTTTAATTCCTGCTTTCTGTGCATTGGAGTTCTTTGGGAAGTCACCTGCAATTCCGGGAAAGCGGATGGAGTAAAGGTTATTCCCTTTTGTCTTGCTCAACGACTTCACCATTGTAACCGGAACGGGTAATTGAACCTCGCTGCCATTGCGCAAAACGGTAAGGGTGTTTGCGTCGGTTGTAAGAAGCTTTGATGGTATTTTGAATTCATCCTTGACGTTTTCATTGCCCACCTTTGTAATTACGTCGCCATCTTTCAATCCCATTGACTGCCCAAGGCTATCCGCGTAAATTCCATGGGTCACGTTTTGAGGGGGAAGATATTCTTCGCCCCAAGCCCAGGTGATCATTATAAAGATGATGATCGCAAGTATGACGTTAACCGTGACACCACCGAGCATGATTATCAAACGTTGCCAGGCAGGCTTACTTCTGAACTCCCAGGGTTGGGCAGGTTGGTTCATTTGTTCACGATCCATGCTCTCATCAATCATACCCGATATTTTCACATAACCACCTAACGGAATCCAGCCGAGGCCGTATTCCGTTTCGCCGATCTTCCGTTTGACCAATGAGAACCAGGGATTGAAAAAGAGATAGAACTTTTCGACGCGGCAGCGAAACCATTTTGCCGGTAGAAAGTGACCCATTTCATGAAGGATCACAAGGATGGAGAAGGATAAAACAAATTGAGCCGCTTTAACACCAACTGCCGACCAATCGATAGCTAATAGAACCATAGTTTATAATCGTCCTTCGATTTGGCTCGAAGATTTTGATGATGATTGAATTGAATTTTGAAGAGCTTTGCCGTTCTGTTTGAGCAGTACAAAAAAGTAATAAGAGTCTTTGAGTAACATAATAACCTCGGCGTGCTTCTTCAACTTTCTTTAAAATCGCTGCAATATAATATAGTAAAAGATAAATGTTAGTTATAAGTGAAGGGCTTAGAGCCTTATCAGGTCGGCAGCAAAACTCCTGGCTTCCCCGTCACTGTCATAGTACTCTTCAAGGGTAGGCTTATCGATATAGCTAATCTTTTGCATGGTTCGCTCAATTACATCCGTCATATCGAGAAAGCCAATGCGGTTCTTAAGGAAAGCATAGACGGCAATTTCATTCGCTGCATTCATAATGCAAGGAAGGTTACCGCCTTTCTCCAATGCTTCTATTGCCAGGCCCAGATTACGGAAGGTTTTAATGTCAGGCTCCTCGAAGGTGAGTGCTTTGACCTTTTTGAAGTCGCACCGTGGGAGATTATTCGGAATGCGTTGAGGGAACGACAAAGCATATTGAATGGGCAACTTCATATCAGGCAAGCCCATTTGCGCCTTAATACTCCCGTCCTGGAACTGCACCATGGAATGGATGATGCTTTGTGGATGAACCAGCACTTCGATCTGGTCAGCATGTAAATTGAACAACCACCTTGCTTCGATCATTTCCAGCCCTTTGTTCATTAAAGTGGCTGAGTCGATGGTGATCTTGGCTCCCATGCTCCAGTTGGGATGCTGAAGTGCGTGCTCGCGCTTTACATTTAAGAGGTAGTTTGGCTTCTTGCCTAAAAAAGGACCACCGGAAGCGGTAAGAATGATTTTCTCGATTGGGTTTCTTACTTCTCCAACAAGACATTGAAATATGGCCGAATGTTCTGAGTCAACCGGAATGATGGGCACTCTCTTTTCGACAGCTTTTTGCATT
>DATDNL010000545.1:0-3830 GCA_036518315.1 Flavisolibacter sp.
TTGAGTGAATTATTGACCAACCACCTGGCAGCGGCTTTACAATCCTCGATGCACGCGGGAAAAGGGTATTCAGGAGCGAGCCGATAGTCGACACTCACTACTGCAACCTTGCAGGTGCGCGCCATGATGTCGTTCATGGGATCCATCGACTGGGCTGTTCCAAGCGACCAACCGCCGCCATGGATATCCAGTACCACTGCACGAATGGTATCCGGTTTAAATATTCTAAGCTGAAGATCGCCACCCGGGCCTTTAATTGTCTTTACTCCAGGCTGTAAAACAAGTGGTGGAATATAGAAGTCGCTCTTTCTTGCAGCGGCTAAGCCTTCTTTCGTTAGTAATGAAGGTGGGGCCTTCCTTTGAGAGAATTGCTTATTGAAAGCTCTTACCTCTGGCAAAAAGGCTGAATAGTCATCATTGAAGTTTGTTTGCTGCGCGCCTGCGATCGTAAAAAGAAAGACGAGTGAACAAAGCAAAAGCGCAGGGTAATTTTTTCTCATAAGCCCTCATTTATTATCATCTTGAAGGTAGTAAAGGTTAACTAAGGGGAAATGATTACGGTCAGGTGTTTAAATAGATGGTTCCTGTCGGTTTATTTTCTATCTTAACACCACATCATTGTCCCTTGAAAGCAGTTTCACACTTCAAATAAACTGCAATGAATAGAAACAATTACTTCCTGGGGATCTTCCTGGTTTCACTCGCTACGCTACTTTTAGAATTATCATTAACAAGAACCATGAGCGTTTCGCTCTGGTATCACTTTGGTTTTTTGGTGATCTCCACAGCCCTTCTTGGATTTGGCACTTCGGGTGTTGTACTTGCCAGCTGGAAAAAACTAAGAGAGGAATACGACCTTTCTAAAACACTGACAAGACTGGCATTGCTTTTCGGGCCGGTCACTGTTCTCTCGTTCTGGTTACTTCAAAAAATTCCGTTCAATCCCTTTTCAGTGGCTACCGATAAACGGCAGCTATACATCATGCCTTTGTATTACATTACGATTTCGGCGCCTTTCTTTGTTTCCGGGCTGATCATCTCGCTCCTGTTTACGCGCATGTCTGCCAAAATGAACAGGCTTTATGCGTTTGATCTTTTGGGCGCCGCCGTTGGTTGCTTACTGATTGTATGGGCGATGCCGAATCTTGGAGGCAGCGGTTCGGTTATCGCGGCAGCAGCGTTGGGGACGACGGCGGCTTTGGCTTTCAGTACTTCAAGACTCTACAGGGCCGCTTCTCTTTCGCTCGCCATTGCATTGGCTGTATTCTCATTTTTTGCGACCAGATATGTTCCAATTGCCATAACGGTAAACAAGAGGCCAGCGACAATGAAGTTGATGCCGATCTATACCAGGTGGAACACTTTTTCTTATATAGAAGTTTTCGAGAGAGACAGTTCGAGAAGAATTGTGATAGATGGTGGCACGGCGGCAACGGGTATTGAAGATATGCATATGGGTGTTCAGCAGTATTTGCAGCAGCATCCCATGGATAGCAGTTATGAATCGACAGTCGCTTACCTGCACATACCGCATCCTTCCATTCTGAACATCGGCAGTGGTGCAGGACAGGAAACGCTCGATGCACTGCATCACGGCGCGAGAAAAGTTACGTGCGTTGAGATCAACCCCATCATCAATAACATTGTCAAAAACAAAATGAATGATTACTGGGGAGGGCTGTTTCGCGAACCGAGTGTTGACCTGGTGACGGAAGAAGGAAGGAGTTTTATCAATCGCAGTCGTGAGCAGTTTGATGTTATTGTTTCATCGCATACTATCAGTAATGCAGCGGTGGCAAGTGGAGCGCTCAGCCTCTCGGAAAACTATGTACTGACCAAAGAAGCATTTGAGCAGTATTTCAATCACCTGAGTGCGGACGGTACGATCTATTTCACGAGGCCTGAATCCCAATTGCCAAGGTTATTTACAACAGCAAGGGAAGTGTTGACGGAGAACGGCATTACCGATTTTGATAAACATTTTTACGCGTTCAGAACTCCGCCAGGCAAGGCGGAGGGTAAGACCTCCTTTGTTGGTTTTTTTGTTATGCAGAAGTCGGCATTTACGCCTGGCGAAGTTGCCGCCATGGACGCCATGGTATCGAAGAAGCACGATGAGGTGCAACCAGGAGTATGGCGCCCCTATGAGCCTTTATATTCGCCCTTCAACCAGCCGCAGAACATTTATACGGACATACTTACCACTAATGACCTGGCTTCGCTGTACAAACGCCACCCTTTTGAAATTGCTCCTGCTACTGATGACAAGCCTTTCTTTAACCAGCATGTGCGTTGGTCTTCTATTGGATGGAACAGTTTTAAGGATGTTTTTTCGCAGAATAGCCCGATGGCTGCGAGAATGGCTCTCGAGAATAAGCCCATAGCCGAAGTAACGCTATTGCTTGTACTGATGCAGTCCGTTGTCCTTGCAGGTATTCTGATCCTCCTGCCCTTGTTCCGTTATTCAAGGCAGGGATTGCAATTCAAAAGCCGCTGGAACTACCTTTCTTATTTTGCCTGCCTCGGTCTCGGCTTTATTATGATCGAGATTTCCTTTATTCAAAGATTCACCCTCTATTTAGGTCAGCCCGTGTACACACTGGCCGTGATCATTGCAGGATTATTATTGTTTACCGGGATCGGATCGCTACTATGCGGCAAGTGGAATATTGATGCCCGCCAATTGTCCAGAACATACATGCCGATCCTGCTGGTCGTTTTAATCGCCACATCTGTTCTTACGCCTGTATTGTTCCGCAGTACGATTCAATGGCCGTTGGCCGCACGAATGATAATGACTCTATTGCTTTTATGTCCTTTGGGCGTATTACTTGGCTTCCCTTTCCCGACTGGTATTAAAGCGGTCAGCAGTGAATCGTCATCTTTTATTCCCTGGGCATGGGGGGTTAACGGGTTCTTTACTGTAATCGGTTCTGTTGGAGCAGTGATCCTTGGAATGATGTTCGGATTCAAGGTGGTTATCCTACTTGCCGCAGTTTGCTATTTGGCAGGCATGTTGCTTTTGCCAAAGAATAGAGTTGAACAAAAGTCGTCCGTGACACCTTCACAGGGCGTTGTAAAGACGATCGAAGTAGAAACGGGAAGCGCGTTGAAGGAGTGATTTACCGGCAGGAATTTAATAGCATGATAGCAATTAATTAGTCCTTGCAGATTTTGTTATACCAAAAAGGTCATAAGGCTGTTTGCTAAAGCTGTTATTAAATAGAACTCCGATGGCAACGATGAAGACCACAAGAAATAAAATGATGAATAACTGGATAGGCGAGGTCTTCTGAATCGCTTGTCTTGTTTGAGGGTCACAAACTTCTCCCGGGCAATACTGTGCTTTCTTCCGGTATAACAGTTTGTAGACCTTGCAGCCCAAACAAATTCCAAAAGCCGACTCAAAAAACAGGAAGACCAGGCAAATAAGACACCCAATCCCTGAAATGGGGCTAAATGCGTTAACGAGTACGAGGAAAATAAACATCAAGCCTGCAATAACGATCCCAATCATCCAGGCAAACTTTTTTTGTTCTGCTCCTACATATTCAGGCGCCTGGTTGCGCACAATCAGCCGACCAATAATCAGAGAAGGGGAAAACCTTGGGCTTACAAAGACACGAATAAGGAGATCGGTGAGAAATACGATGATCACATATTTGATCATCATAAAATTTTCATTAGACAAGATGAGGAACAGGGAAATCAGCATTATCACAAAGAATATTCCTGCAGCAGCTCTTATTTCGCGTTCGTTTAATACGGGGATACTGTAGCCTTCCACTTCTTCCCCGAACTGAATGATTCGACTTTGCTTTTTCATTCTG
>DATDNL010000546.1:0-3321 GCA_036518315.1 Flavisolibacter sp.
GGGGTCACCTTTCTTCATTGCCCTGAGGTGAATCCGCGCGGCATAGTTTCTTACTCCCGTCCAATCTGTTTGTTTGTCTTTTACCAATTGATCCCAGCTATATACTGAAGGTTCTGATTTTACGAGCCAATATGCCATATAACTTGCCGTTTTAAATTAACAGTCGCTAATTAGCTGCAAGGATAGAAATTTTCCACGGTAAAAACATTTCTGGCAGCATCGTATGCGAACGAATTTCTGATTCTGAAGAAATATTTAAATCTGGCAATCCCTTGTCGAACAATTCTCGTATTTAGTTATGTATTTTGTGTATGCAGGGCAACAGCCGGACAGGTTCTCCTGCGCCGGCTGTTTATTACTTAAAAGAATCCGTAACTTCATTCTATCCCTCCCTTTCAGAACACCCTTATGGTTATGAAAAAGATTGTCATCAAACATCCTTTGGCAATTCGTTGGTTTCATTGGATCAACTTCCCTGTACTGGCGGTTATGATCTGGAGCGGTTTAATGATCTACTGGGCTAATGATGTTTATGCCATTAAGATCGGTGGGAAAGCACTCATAAAATTCTTCCCCAAATCATTCTACGAAGCGCTCAACCTTCCCTTCCACCTGGCAGAAGGTATGGCATACCACTTTTTATTTATGTGGCTATTCTTCGTGAATGGATTATTGTACGTCTTCTACACCTCCTTTTCTGGCCAGTGGCGCTACCTCCTTCCAAACCGTAAATCATTCAGGGAAGGATGGCTCGTTCTATTGCACGACCTGCACATAAAAAAAGGTCTGCCGCCACAAACAAAATATAATGCAGCTCAACGAATTGCTTACACCGCGATCATAATAATGGGCCTTGGCTCGATCATAACGGGCCTCTCTATCTATAAACCCGTCCAGTTCGGATGGCTCGCCACGCTATGCGGAGGTTACGAAGCTGCACGGCTCGAACATTTTGTCTTAACCATTGGCTACTGTGTATTTTTTATTGTGCACATCGTTCAAGTCATTCTCGCTGGATGGAAAAACTTCAGGAGCATGGTTACGGGCTTCGATGTTCTGCCTCTGCCTGAAGTAGAACCAAAAGAACAAGAGCTGGTTGAAGAGCAGCCCGTCATAGAGCCGGTAGCTATTGCCCCTGCAAACTCCTGATATGAAAGAAAAGATCATAAGCGAAAAGGCACTACTGTTTAAAACCATCTTTGCCTTTGTAGTATTTATTGCCACATTTAGTTTCGGAGTCTATGCATGGAAAAAGCTTCGCCATGAGGTGAAGGTGGCTGGAGTGCAAAGCACACTCAGAAAAGGATTAAACACCAATGAAAAGATATTTAGCGGCCTGTTTAGCGACAAGCGTCTAGTGAAGACCTATCCAATTTCAGAAGCGGTAGCACACGTCAGAGTAAACGGGAAAGAAGGCTTGCGAACATCAGTCGACACTGCTACCTGGCGACTGCAACTCGTGAAGAAAGACGGAGACACGCTCTCCCTTACTTTAGATGACATCAAAAAGCTTCCGAAGACAGACATCGTTTTTGACTTTAAATGCATAGAAGGTTGGAGTCAAAAGACCTGGTGGAGCGGAGTGAAGTTCGCGGACTTTGTCAAATTCTATCACCTGGACAATGAGGCGAAACTTGCCTATGCAGGTCTTGCCACCCCCGACAAAGAATATTATGTAGGCATCGACATGGCTAGTATGATTCAACCGCAAACCCTCCTTTGCTATGAGATGAACGGCAAGCCTCTTCCCCTGGACCAGGGCTTCCCTTTACGTCTTATCATTCCCGTAAAATACGGCATCAAGCATCTGAAGCGAATCGGAACCATCTTCTTCAGCGACCAGAAACCACCAGACTTCTGGGCAGAACGAGGCTACGATTATTATGCAGGCCACTAGACAGGCATTTACGTACGTTCCTCTTCCCCAACTTTCTGAACACCCGTGAGTAGTACACTTTTTTCCCTCCCTTGTATGTCTTATATGCCTTGTATGGTTCACCTCCCTCTTGCTCACAAAGCTTGTTCGCTGCCCACGTGAAACGCTGAATTGATTCTGATGAATCTGTAGAATATTATTTCCCAACGCGCCCCGTAATCGTCAACACAATCCCTAAACTGGCTGTAGTCCGTATTGAATTAAAACCAAAACTGGGAACAACCATCAGTCCCCAGCCCCACTTGCGCCAACCAAAGCCGGGAGTCACAACCCATCCCACTGTCCGATCCCGCGTAGTTGCATTTTGATAAGCCACAATTCCCGATCCCACATTGAAACTGTCGCGCCGGATGGGATATTGATAGTTGACATAAGACAGTCCTGTTGACACAAAAGCAAAGAAGTTATGCGTCAATGCCTTCCACTTACCCCCTTGTGTACTTAGTTCAAAATAGTCATACGGCCAGGCGCGACCATACTGACCGGGAGCAGGAGCCGGGTATTGCTCGCTCTCCCATCCCGATCCCCACGACTGCAACAGGAATACCCAATCTTTCCGATTAAAGTAGGCACCACAAATTTCAAACCCCATGTGCCTGTAGAATACAGGTCCGAACATTATATGTATTGGCCTTTCCAGGAACTTTTGTTCCCAATCTTCAGCCTTCTGTGAACTTCCATACAGAAACGCACAACAGCATACCAAAACAAACACAACTCGATAGCGGGCGCTTCTCATGAATTTATTTTCCAGAAAACTAGTAACAGGTAGGAACAAAACGAATGATAGAAGGCAACCCCAACTCTGACGTATATCAGCAAACGACAACGCTCTTAAGACACTTGCCGTAACCTTCTCCTAAAGGAATGTGGGTAAAAAATTAAGTCTCTTCGACCTAAGTCTCTCCTTTATGGGGACACAGGGGGCCTTACCACCCGCTCGTTAGCACATCCGCAATGTGCATCGTCTTTAAATTATATTTTTTGCCATCAATGTATCCTTGTAAATGCATCAGGCAGGAAGCATCGGTAGATATCAAATATTCCGCACCGGTGGCAAGCGCATTCTCCACCTTCTGTTCGCCCATTGCTTCAGAAATGGCTCCGAACTTAACAGCGAAAGTCCCACCAAATCCACAGCAGGTTTCTACATCGTTTAATTCGGTCAGCTCCAATCCTTCTACATTAGCCAACAACTTTCTCGGCTCGTTCTTGATCTTGCATTCACGAAGCCCTGCACAAGAATCATGATAAGTTGCTTTTCCCGGGAGCTTTGCCCCAAAATTGGTGATACCAAGCTTGTTCACCAGGAAATCAGAAAGCTCGTAAATGTTCTCACCAATGGCTTTTACTTCATTGTGTAAAGAGGAATTATCAAAAAGACG
>DATDNL010000547.1:0-3557 GCA_036518315.1 Flavisolibacter sp.
CATCCTGCATGCCATGAATGACATGGGCATGTATCATAACCGACCCTTTAAAAAGTCAGCCCGTATCGTAGGAGAGGTACTTGGTAAGTATCACCCTCACGGAGATACTTCAGTATACGACGCGATGGTACGTATGGCCCAGGAATGGAATATCCGGTATGTTCTCATCGACAAGCAGGGAAACTTTGGTAACCAGGATGGCGACGGTCCTGCGGCGATGCGTTATACAGAGGCGCGTATGCACCGTATGGCAGAAGCTATGCTACAGGATATTGAAAAAGAAACAGTCGATTTTCAGTTAAACTTTGACGATACACTCGAGGAGCCTACCGTATTGCCGACGCGTATTCCGCAACTGCTGATCAATGGATCGAGCGGTATTGCCGTTGGTATGGCTACCAACATGATGCCTCACAATTTGAGCGAGGTAGTTGACGGGTGTATTGCCTACATTGACAACCGCGAGATCACGATCGATGAACTGATGCAGTATATTAAGGCTCCTGACTTTCCAACAGGTGGAACGATTTACGGCATGGAGGGAGTAAAGGCAGGATTTCATTTCGGCCGCGGCAGGGTGGTGCTTCGTGGAAAGCTTCACGTAGATACGAAACCGAGTGGAAGAGAACAGATCGTTATTACTGAAGTTCCGTACCAGGTGAATCGTGATGCTTTATGCGATCGTGTTGGTCAACTGGTAAACGAAAAGATCATTGAAGGGATCGCACACGTTAATAACGAGTCGAACCAGAAAGAAGGCACTCGCGTTGTCATAGATCTTAAACGAGATGCTGTGGCTAATGTGGTCATTAACCAGCTTTATAAGTTCACCGAGTTGCAGACTTCTTATGGTATTAATAACGTGGCATTGGTCAAAGGCCGTCCACGCATTTTAAGCCTGAAGGAGTTGATCAGCGAGTTCGTTGAATTCCGTCACGAGGTGGTACTGCGCCGTACCCAGTTCGAGTTGCGAGAGGCTGAGAAGAGAGCTCATATATTACAAGGTTATTTAATTGCATTAGATCATTTGGATGAAGTGATCGCGTTGATACGTGCCTCTGCCACGCCTGAGATTGCGAAGGATAACTTAGTAAAAGCAGGCTGGGGACTGGATGAGATACAAGCGAAGGCGATCCTGGAATTGCGTTTACAGCGCCTGACAGGAATGGAAAGGGAGAAGATCAAACAAGAGTATGATGAGTTGATGAAACTGATTGCCCATTTGAAAGAGATCCTTGCGAACGAAGGCAAGCGGTACGACATCATCAAGACGGAACTGTTGGAGGTGAAAGAGAAGTTTGGTGATGTACGCAAGACCGATATTACTTACCTCGATAACGAGGTTAGCATTAAAGACCTGATCAAGGAAGAAGATGTTGTCATTACCATTTCCCATCTTGGATATATCAAACGCACTTCAGCCACCGAGTTCCGTGCGCAAAAGCGTGGTGGCAGGGGAGCTGTTGGCGGCAAGACGAGGGACGAAGACTATATTGAACACCTGTTTGTTGCTTCGACCCACCACACGATGTTGTTCTTTACAGAAAAGGGAAGGTGTTACTGGCTGAACGTTTACCAGATACCGGAAGGGGAGAAGAACAGCAAGGGAAGAGCGATTCAAAATCTATTGCAAATATCTCCCGATGATAAGATCAGGGCCATTATTGATGTAAAGGACCTGATGGACGTGGAATTTGTGAAAAGCCATTATATCGTGCTTTGCACCAAGAGAGGAGTCATTAAAAAGACGGAACTTGCCGACTTCAGTCGCCCAAGACAAACGGGTGTGAATGCCATCACCATCAACGAGGGCGACCAGTTGCTGGAAGCAAAACTTACCGATGGGAATTGTGAAATTATGATGGCGGTTGCATCTGGTAGAGCAATACGCTTCCCCGAGTCGAAGGTAAGATCTACGGGCAGGGGCGCTATTGGAGTCGCCGGTATTGAAGTTGATGATGCTTACGATGCCGTTGTGGGATTGATCAATGTGAATCCAGCACAACCGGAAAGGACGGTGTTGGTAGTGAGCGAAAAGGGATTTGGAAAGCGCACAGAGGTGGACGAGTACCGTATCACTAACCGTGGCGGGAAAGGGGTGAAGACAATCAGCGTAACCGAAAAGACGGGTAAGCTGGTAGGTATCCTGGATGTAGCTGAAAACGAAGACCTGATGATCACTTGTAAGAGTGGTATCACCATCCGGATGAACGTTTCCGATATCCGGGCACAAGGCAGGGCTACGCAGGGTGTAAAACTGATTCGCCTGGATGAGGGTGACGAGATAGCAGCGATCACCAAGATCGATGACCAGGAAGAAAAGGTGATTGAGGCCACGGGAGAAACGACAGAAGTAACTAATAACGAAAGCGACGAAACAACCAATTTGGGGGAAAATCCATCTACAGATGAGAACCCTGTTGTATCGTAATTTTATAATCAAAAAAGAAACAATGCGTAAACTAGTATTAGCTCTATTGCTTGCTGCATCCTTCACAGGCTTGTACGCGCAAAAATTAGATGATGTAAAGGAGAAAGTTGGTAAACAGAAGTGGGATGAAGCGAAGGAAAAGATCGACAAGGCGATGCAGGATCCAAAGGCCCAGGGCAATTCAGACGCCTGGTTCTACAAAGCACAGATTTATCACAACTTAGCGAAGACACACCCGGAAGATGTTACGCTTGAGCCGGCTGCTTTCGAGGCCATGAAGACCTACCTGAAGCTGGAAGAAAAGCAACCGGAGAATAAGAGGTTCCTTTTGTCAACATTAGAAGGAAACAAGACTGTTTTTGATTTCTATTCTAATTCGTTCAAGGCAGGAGCGGACGCTTTCAATAAGAAGGATTATGAAAAAGCACTGAGCAATTTTGAAACTACGCTCGAAGCCTTCGATCTTTTAAAGGAATATAAATTCACTAATGCCACTTTCGATACCACTTCAGTTCTTTACGCCGGCGTATCAGCGGAGCAGATGAAGAATAAGGAAAAAGCAGTGAAGTATTATTCAATGCTTGTTGACAAAAAGTTGCCTGACACCACTTACCAGGGTGTATATGAGTATGTAGTAAATTATTATACACTTGCTAAAGATTATCCAAATGCGAAGAAATACCTTACCATAGGTGAAGAGGTATATCCAAAATATGACCGCTGGCTTGCCTACGAGCTGGAGATGGTTGGTGATGACAAGGCTCAAAAGATTGCCAAGTACCGTGAGCTGATCCAGAGATACCCTTCGAATTCAGACCTCGCACTTGATTACGGCGTATTGTATTTCAACTATACTTACAGTAATGAGAACAAGCCTGCAGACTATGCACAAAGGCAGGATACATTGGGTAAAATCCTACAAAACGCACTTAGTATTGATCAAACCACTTTGGGTAACTACCTAATGAGCCGTCATATCAACAACCAAATCGCTGATCTTGAAGAGCAAAAGAGAGCAGTGAGAGGCAATACACCTGCCGATGCCGCTAAGAGGAAAGACTTCGATGCGAAGATTGCGCAGAAGAATGACGAGTTGATTGTGTATTCGCAAAAAGCGGCCGACCTG
>DATDNL010000548.1:0-4640 GCA_036518315.1 Flavisolibacter sp.
GCCAAAAATCCAAGGATTTTGATCAGAATTCCACCACAATTTATTTGCAGAGATACAGCCTAATTATAGCCGGGTTAATGGGGCATAAATTTCATTTACCAGTTTCTGTTTAACATAATAAAGAGCCGGCTTTTGTGGGAGCAAAGTGGGCGTAAACTGGGAGTATCTGGGAAGTAAGGTGGGAGTAACACGGAAAAGGGCAGGTAATAAAGTCATTGGAGTGCTAATCTGTTTGAGACTTCGAGGTATTGTGTTACGGGCTGCAGGACAAAACACAAAGAACCTAATTTTATAAAAAAAGTGTTTGCCAGGGATACATTTGCATTAAGTGGGAAAATCTGTTACACAGGATTAACCAGGACCGATGAGACAAACCAATAATCAAATGAAGAGATTTATTTTAGTTTTCAGTCTATTACTCTTTTACTCTGCTCTTTTCAGCCAGTCTAAACATTCATTCAGTCTCTCTCCCAATGATTTTTTGCTGGATGGTAAACCGTTTCAAATTATTAGTGGTGAAATGCACCCGGCACGAATTCCAAAAGAGTATTGGCGGCATCGAATTCAAATGGCAAAGGCCATGGGGTGCAACACCATTGCTGCTTATGTTTTCTGGAACTATCATGAGACTAAAGAAGGACAGTTCGATTTTACAACAGGCAACCATAACATCGCTGAATTCATTCGCATTTGCAAAGAAGAAGGAATGTGGGTCTTGTTGCGCCCGGGACCTTATGTATGTGCTGAATGGGACTTTGGAGGGTTGCCAACCTATCTTTTAAAATATCCTGATATTAAGGTTCGCTGCATGGACCCGAGATACATGTCGGCAGTCACTCGTTACATAAATCGTTTGGCGCAGGAAGTCAAACCGCTTCAGTGTACAAACGGAGGGCCGATCCTGATGGTGCAGGTAGAAAACGAATACGGTAGCTACGGAAATGACAAAGATTATTTATACACCCTTAGAAAACTTTGGGTGAAGAATGGAATCACTGTTCCATTCTATACTGCGGACGGTCCGACGCAATTCATGTTGGACGCAGGAGGCGTGGAAGGTGCCGCAATAGGTTTGGACAGTGGAAGCAGTGAAGCAGATTTTGAACAGGCAAAGAAGAAGAATCCCAACGTTCCTTCCTTCAGCAGTGAAACCTATCCCGGGTGGTTAACTCATTGGGGAGAGAAGTGGGCGAGGCCTGACACTAATTCACTTAAAAAAGAAATTGAGTTTTTATTGAAGAACAAAAAGTCATTCAACCTCTATGTTGTTCATGGAGGAACCAACTTTGGTTTCACTGCTGGTTCCAATTCTTTCTCGCCAACTCAATTTCAACCCGATATCACCAGTTACGACTATGATGCTCCTATTAATGAACAGGGTAGGCCAACACCTAAGTACTTTATGCTTCGAAGGTTGATTGGCGAATACGTGGATTATAAGATACCTGATGTTCCCGGGCCCGTAAAGACAATAGAGATACCTTCCATTGGACTGAAGAAAGCCTGGAATCTTTGGAACTACAACTTGCCGCCGGTTTGGACACCACAGCCACAGCCGCTGGAAAGCTTTGGGCAGGACCAGGGACTGGCAATTTATAAGACAAAACTTGTCGGACATAAAAGTGGAAGGCTGAAGATTTGGGAGCCGCATGATTACGCATTGGTATTTCTCAATGGAAAATTTATTGACACCGTGTATAGGGATGGCGGCAAGTGGGAGGTGGAATTACCCAAAACACCTGTCGACACTCCTGAACTGGAGATCGTCGTAGAAGCTATGGGTCACATCAACTTCGCGCAATTCATGATAGACCGTAAAGGAATCACAGACAGAGTTACCTTGAATGGCATGACCTTGATGAATTGGACAACGACTCTTATTCCATTGGATGAAGCGTTCCTCAAAACAAAAAAGCCTGACTTGAAAATAAAAGTACCGCAAGAAAAGCCCTGCAACTTCTTCACAGGCAGCTTCGACCTCTCAGAGACAGGCGACACCTATTTTGATTTGAGCAATTATTCGAAAGGAGTGTTGTACGTGAATGGACACAATCTTGGTCGTTTCTGGAATATTGGTCCCCAACAACGGTTGTTTTGTCCCGCTACATTTTTGAAGAAGGGTAGGAATGAAATAATCGTATTCGATTTGCATCAACTCAATGCCGCCAATGTTAGGTCGCTTAGTTCATTGTCTGATTAGTCAAAGATGCGCATGAAATGATTTTCCAGGTGATTCCTCATGGCATTGCGGAACAACTCAGGCGAACCATTTTCTAAGATATCGACAAGGCCTTTGTGAGACACGAACTTTTTGAGTAAGGGTTGTTTCTTCAAAAGCCCACTATTATGTACATAGTCAAATACAGGAAGTAACAGTTTCTGAAACTTCTTTAGTGTTTCATTACCGGTTATTTCATAAAGCTTCCCATGAAAGGCAATTTCATGGTCAATATTGAACAGGTGGTAATCGGTCACTGCTGGTTCATTTCTAACGATCTCCTTCAATTCCTCCAGGTCCTCTTTCTTTATTCTTTGGAAAAGAAAATCGGCCATCCCGATTTCGAGTACCAATCGAATCTCAAACATCTCTTTTAATGTGTCCTGGTCCAGCACATGAGGGTTTAAGCTCTTCCCGAGAATACCAAAAAGATCGGGACTGGTAATGACAGCACCTTTCTTTTTCTTTGACTCAATTAGCCCCATCATCCGCAGGCGCAGGAGAGCTTCCCTCACGACTGTACGGCTGACACCCAGTGTTTTCGCCAGTTCCATTTCCGTCGGAATTGAGTCGCCCACCTTAAGTTTCTGTTGCCGAAGCAGTTCCACAAGGCTGTCTTCCACCTTGTCGACCAAAGACGTGGTATCTATTGCCTTCAGATCATGGTTTATCGCCTCAAGATTCATAATATGTAATACTTAAAAGTGCAAAATTGGGTACCCATAGGTGAATTTAGGTGGAAAAGTAAGTAAAACTTTCCGAAAAATATTTTTGGTGGATACAAATGAATGTCTTTACCTTTATTATGTCATACATAATACTTCATTAAAATCTGCTTTCATGAAATCGGCTTGCTTACAGTTGGGACTGTTCTTATCCTTGCTTTTTATTGCTCCCGGCACCTGGGCACAGACCAGGGTTACCGGTCGAGTCACCTCCGGAGACGATAATAAACCGCTTGTCGGGGTCAGTGTATCAATAAAAGGAACGACTGCCGGCACAGTGACTAATTCCAGCGGAGCGTTCACTATAAACGCCAACCCAGAGGACATTTTGGTGTTTTCTCACTCAGGGTACACTCCTGTGGAAATGCCCGCCGGCAGTGCCCAGAACCTGGATATTACCCTGAATCCGACGAACGATAAAATGAACGAAGTAGTGGTGATCGGTTATGGAACTCAAAAGCGGAAGGAATTTACCGGGGCAGTGACTTCGGTGAATCAGTTGGCTACGAAGTTTACGCCGAGTTCCAACGTCGGGACGGCTTTACAAGGTGCGGTGCCTGGTCTTTTGGTGCAGCAGACAACGGGAGCGCCGGGTAGTACACCCTACATTGTGTTCAGGGGTGGTAGCGATTTTGACGGTTCTGGTTCGCCGCTAATCATTTTAGATGGTGTTGTCGTTCCATCGCTTTATGGTATTGACATGAATGATGTAGAGACAATTGACGTATTGAAAGACGCAGCGTCCACCGCCATATATGGAGCAAGGGCTGCTAACGGAGTGATTATCGTTACGACCAAAAAAGGGAAGAAAGGGAAGACACAGGTGCAATACACCATCAGGGAAACCAATAACTATCCAAGGAAAATCGGTGAGGACTATTTAAGTGCGGCCGATTATATACGCATGAACAGGTTAGGGATCAGGGCCAGGTATCTTGCCGACTCTCTAGATGGCAACGCAGGCGCTGTAAACTCCGATAAGGGACAATTGAATGGTAATTGGGGTTGGGCGTTCGGTGCCACATTTGGCAACCCGGCAACCGGCTTATATACTACTCAAAAACTAAACAATTCGAACAGGCAGTATATAGGAGCACCCAATTGGTTCTTACTCGTTGATCCAAATCCTTTCTTTCCTTCCATGATGGACAGCATCCTGTACAAAGATCTGTCTGCGGCTGCGAGGGAGGATATGATCATGCAACAAAGTACAACACGCGAGCACAGTTTAAACTTTTCTGGTGCAAATGACCAGGGATCTTTCGCATTGGGATTGAGCGCTCTTAAAGACAATGGGACTATCATCGGTTCCCAGCTGAAAAGAGTGTCAATGAACTTTAACGGTGGACTGAATGCAGGTAAAAGTTTGAAACTGGCCTTAAATACTTCTGCTTATAGTGTAAATGTAACGGCTCCATATAATGATCCTGGCACTGTCGGTTTGGGTGTATCTGCTTTGAGCGCAAACACCGGAGGTTTATTGCAACGTTTTGTAGGTGTCGCACCGACAGTTCGCTATAACAATGATACTTCAGGAGCAATGCTGCCGGGTCCGAATGATGTTACCTTGGGTAACCCGGCTTACTGGAGTACACTTTATGTAAACAATAATAATGAACAACGTTTTTCCGGGAGCTTGAATGCTGACTTGACGATCCTGCCATTCCTGAAAGTAATTGGAAGCGCGTCGGGTTTTA
>DATDNL010000549.1:0-3236 GCA_036518315.1 Flavisolibacter sp.
ATCTGTAGGTCCTTCTTTTGGCCTTCCAAGGTGAGACATCAGGATAACACTCCCTCCGTCATTCAATACCTTCTTAATAGTGGGAACGGCGCCTCTTATCCTTGTATCGTCACTAACATTAAACTCTTTATCTAGGGGCACATTGAAGTCAACGCGGATCAATGCCTTCTTTCCTTTGAAGTTAAAATCCTGGAACTTGCTCATGATCTTTGGTTTTGGAATGAGATAAAAAACCCCAGCTAGTCGGCTGGGGTTGGAGATTTTTCTATTTGCTGATCATTTTAGCGAAGAAGTGAAGCGTACGTACCAGTTGGGATACATAGCTCATTTCGTTGTCGTACCAGGCCACAGTTCTAACCATCTGAGTATCGCCAACGGTTTGAACTCTTGTCTGAGTAGCGTCGAACAAGCTACCATAGCTGATACCGATAATATCGCTGCTCACGATTTCGTCTTCAGTGTAGCCATAGCTTTCATTAGCGGCAGCCTTCATGGCAGCATTGATTTCTTCCTTTGTCGTTTTCTTGCCTAAGATTACAGTCAATTCGGTGAGTGAACCTGTCAGTGTAGGAACACGCTGAGCAGAACCATCGAGCTTACCTTTCAGGCTAGGTAATACCAGGCCAATAGCCTTAGCGGCGCCCGTGCTGTTTGGAACAATGTTCTGGGCTGCAGCTCTTGCTCTTCTCAGGTCACCTTTAGCGTGAGGAGAATCCTGTGTATTCTGGTCGTTAGTGTAAGCGTGCACAGTAGTCATCAAACCATTCACAATGCCAAATTGATCTTCCAGCACCTTAGCCATTGGAGCTAAACAGTTTGTGGTACATGAGGCGCAGGAGATGATTGTTTCAGAACCATCCAGCGTATCGTGGTTAACGTTAAACACGATGGTCTTGAGGTCGCCCGTGGCAGGTGCAGAGATCACAACTTTCTTGGCGCCTGCCTTAAGGTGAGCTTCTGCTTTTGCTTTATCCGTGAAGAAACCAGTGCACTCAAGCACTACATCCACCTGGTGGTCACCCCATGGAATTTGTGACGGATCTTTCTGCGCATATATCTTAACTTCTTCTCCGTTTACAACGATTGAATTTTCAGTTGCCTTTACATCCTGGTCAAAACGACCTTGTGCCGTATCGTATTTCAGCAGGTGCGCTAAAACCTTTGGGCTGGTTAGATCATTGATAGCAACTACATCAATGCCTTCCATATTATAGATCTGGCGATACACCAGTCGACCGATGCGGCCAAATCCATTTATGGCAACTTTAACTGTACTCATATTTCAGATTTTAATTTTTAAAATGCGGGGCGAAGTTAAAGAAGTTTAGATTTTTTTAACTATGACTTTAATTAGTTTAACGACTGACGGAAATTATTAGATGCCCACAAATACGATATCCAAGCCACGACTAGATGGGAGAAAGAATTGGAAATAAATGGGATGGGAAGTAGCAGGGAGGCAAATTACTACTATCGCTACCGTTTTGCGCGCACAGAGGCCACCCGTCCAATATTATGCAGATTGCAACTCAGTCAATCGGCTGTTCCAGCAGCCGGGACCCAGTGTGCTGTCCTTCAACCACTGCCTTATAAATAGCCATATCAACCGACTTTTCACTCCTGGCGATAACCACCGTAGCCACGGAATTGCCAATCATATTGGTAATGGCCCTCGCCTCACTCATGAACCGGTCAATGCCTATCAACATGGCCAGGCCTTCTACAGGGAGTATTTTCATGGCGATTAAGGTGGAAGAAAGGACAATAAATCCACCGCCGGTAACAGCAGCAGCTCCTTTACTTGTAAGCATTAGTATCGCAATGATGGTAAGTTGTTGACCAATAGAAAGTGGAATATTAAATGCCTGCGATATGAACAATACTGCCATGCTCAGATAGATCGTGGTTCCGTCCAGGTTGAAACTGTAACCGGTTGGAATCACCAGCCCCACCACGCTCCTGTCGCAGCCGGCCGCTTCCAGCTTTTGCATGAGGTTCGGAAGCACAGCCTCGCTACTACTCGCACCGAAAACGATCAGTATTTCCGCCTTGATATACGCGAGCAACTTCCATAGACTGAAACCATAGAACCAGGCAATTAAGTTAAGCACAACGAAAATGAACAGGATGGAAGTAATGTAAAAGCTCGCCATCAGGGCTCCGAGTGCAGCCAGGCTGCCAAAGCCAAATGTACCAACCGTATAAGCCATTCCGCCGAAAGCACCTACAGGGCTGACCTGTATAATAATTTTTAGAACGTTGAAGAGGACCTTATTGATGGTTTCGAAAGTCGAGATCAAACCGGCACTCGCCTTTCCCAATGCTTTCAATCCAAAAGCGAAGAGAATTCCAAAGAACAGGATCTGTATGATGTCACCTTTTGCAAAAGCATCAATAATATTACTGGGAACAATGTTGGAAAGAAACTGTCCCCAGTCCCAGGTTTCTGCCGTTGAAGTATATTTCGATATATCTGCAGGCGGTATATGCTTAGGATCGATGCCATGACCCGGTTTAATCAGGTTCGCTACTATCAAACCAATTACCAATGCAATAGTGGTGACGACTTCGAAATAGATGATAGCCTTCCCTCCTACTCGTCCTACTTTCTTTAAATTCCCTGCACCAACAATTCCGAGGATGATCGTAAAGAAAATGATCGGCACGATCATCATCCTGATCATATTGATGAAGGTGTCGCTGATCAGTTTTGCCACTTTAACCCAGCCCGCCTTTTGATCTGCAGGCAAATCATGAATAATGAATCCGGCAAGGATGCCAAGTAGAATACCGATGATGACCTGTACGTAAAGAATGCGGAAGAATCTCATGCAGGTCAATATTACAAATTTCAAAAGTGAGTTTGACTAATAAAGCGCTGGCGTTGCGAGATAAACCATCTTTTCTAACCTACTCAATCTTTCCAATGACCTCGACCAACACCCTCTTTACCTTTTCAGCATTCTTATTGAAGATCTTGACAATTTCGTCCCAGGAAACAGGTGCTTCGTCTTCTTTCCAACAGTCATAGTCGGTACTCATTGCAACAGCGGCATAAGGTATTTTTATTTCGTTGGCCAGTGTGACTTCCGTGGCAACCGACATATTGATCACGTCAGCACCCCAAATCCGGAACATTTTAGACTCGGCTTTTGTAGAGAAACGGGGACCTTCAATGGTAACGACCGTTCCTTTTGGATGCACAGGAATTTTCAATTCAGTCGCCGCCTCGTACA
>DATDNL010000550.1:0-2843 GCA_036518315.1 Flavisolibacter sp.
AAAATTGCGAATCACCCACACCACATCCGAAAGTATTTTCTCCCTATCCCAATGCTGAAAAGTTTCAGCCGGTCCTTTTGAAAAGCCAAAATCAAAAGCCCTCGAGAAGAATTGCTCCGCCCCATCAATTCTCCTTGCAGACAACAATTCCTGCGTGCGTATCATTCCTAAGGCTACACCCTGCTCATCGCCTATTAAATTCTGCCCCCCATCTCCCCGCGTCAACGATAGATAGCCCGTCCTGTATAGACGGTCTTTTGAAAAATAAGTTAGCAACCTGGTATTCTCGTCGTCCGGGTGAGCAGCGATATATAATACCCGTCCAAGTACATTCAGCTTTTTCAATCCCAGGTAAATATCACTTGAACTAGCAGACATTTGTGAAAAAGAGCCTAAACCAGTCAAACCTGTTACAAGCAGTAGAAGAAATCTTTTCATGGTTTCAATTAACAATCAACAAGGATTTTAAAATAAATCAAAAAGGGTGAATACTACTTCACCCCTGGTCATAATTATAAAAACTTTATTGCCCCACAAGGAATACGGCATTGGCAAACATCAGCTTTCCATTCTCCCAAAAAGATCTAAACAACACATCGTCTGCCAGGTAAGTGATGGTTCCGTTACCCAATTCCTGTACTCCGAATAACAATCCGTCCTGGAACCTGTTCTTCACTTTTGAACCAACGAAACCGGCAACGGCCTTATCCTTTTTCAACACTCCAACGTTCCAACCCCCGTCTTTTATGAACTCGTAGACATCGTCATCTAACTTTAGAGTATAGTAATGGTCCGGATATCCAAAGGCCAACGGATTGGTGTTATCCAATTCGACTCTGAATATAGCGCCTGGTATAGAACTTGGAATAAAATCCCTGTCTCGCTCTTCAAACTTCTTTAAAGAGGCATAAACGTCACTAGTATCTGCATTCTCCTCTTTCTTGGACCTCAATCCCCAATCTAACTGCGCCAACTTTGCAACAGCCGAACCAGTGGCTATAACATGTCCCCCATGATTGATCCAGTTCCTGAACTGTTCTGTAGCGCTCTTATCATTGAGGAAACGGTAATTGCCATCAGGCAGGATCACCACATCGAAATCACTCCAGTTCATCGTCGACGCATTCCTCGCATTGATGAGCGTTATGGGGTAATTCAGTAGTTGATCAAAATAATACCAAATTTCTCCTGCAGAATTACTACTAACCTCTTCCCCCGTTAGCATGGCAATCTTTCTTGCCTTCATTGGGTGCACTTTCGAACTGCCGAAGTCATATCCTTTGTCTACAAAGCCGGAAGTAACTGGAGTAACCTGCACACTTAAATTGTTTGCCAGGTCTGTCACCATCTTCCACAGATTCGCTGAGTGTTGGTTACTAGTCTTCAGGATCAGGATGGCGCCACGGTCGAAGGCTTTCCCATTGGCTTCGAACGGACGTTCATTATATCGGAGCCTGATTCCTTTTTGAAGCAACTGCGCCACCAGTTTCACCGATTGCATACCATTCCAGTTTATGACATAGGCATAGGCTTCCTGGGGGGTGTTGTTAATAACAACTGTCGGGACAGTTCCATTCACATCAAGTCTTTGACTCGTGGCATAAGCATTGAGTCCAAATGCATAGGGCAACGACCATGCAGTAATATCATCTGCCAAAGTGTCTACTAATACCGTACTTGGCTCAAACAACACCTTCACCAATGCACTTTTTGGTTGTAACGACGGAATGACGATATCGTTCGAAGCCACCGAGAACGGCTCCTCTTTCCTTGTATCATAACGGAATCCTTTCAAACTGGCAACTGCTTTAGCCGTTCCATATTGGATTTTGTTCCTGTCGAGTAATTTCAGAAGGTTCTGTATCTTCTCTGCGTCGTTAACCGTATACTTAATTACGTACGACTTATAGCTTCCGACCCCTGTTGACACGGCATCGTCATAGAACTTTTTGAACTCGGACAGCAGCTTCGGTGCATTCTGCGATGATACTTCTATGGTGCTGAGCGATGTTGTGTAGTGGTGCATAGCCCTGTCCACCAGGGTCAAGGTATCGCCGCTTGCCGTCTCTACAGCCAATCCACCGCGGCTATGACCGCCTTGCTCATAAGTCATACCAATAGCGCCATTGTACAATGGATAAGTATCACCGTAAGCCGGGTAGGTGAGATCAAATTCCTCTTTGGTGAAGAACAACCAGCCATTCTCATCGAAATACTTCGCATTGTTTCTTCCGATGGTATTCTGAAAATCTCTTTGCCACTTTGTGATCACTTCGTGGTACGGTTGCGCAGCCGGAGCAAAATAGTAGGGCGCATTAATTCCCTGCTCATGAAAATCAACATGCACCTGAGGCAGCCAACTGTTGAATAGTGCCACCCTTGCCTGGGACTCGACCTGTGTTTGCCAGGCCCAGTCACGATTTAGATCAAAATTGTAATGGTTGGTCCTCCCTCCCGGCCACGGCTCTTCATGCTCTCTTGCCATGATCGATGGGTTGGGAGCCTTTCCAACAATTGAATTAAACCAGTTAACATACCTGTCCCTTCCATCGGGGTTGAGACATGGATCAATGACCACCAACGTATTCTTCAGCCCGGGTTTTGTTTGCGTATTCTTTGGGTCTACAAGGGCAAATAAAGTTAGCATAGAGGCCTCTGACGAAGAAGCCTCGTTACCATGCACGTTATAACTTAACCACACAATGGCAGGATAGTCATAGCTACCGTTAATCGGGTTTCCTTGCCTGGCGATTGATAAGTTATGCTGACGAATATTCTCCAGGTTGGCAATGTTTGCTTCGTTTGACACAAAAGCCACCATCAACGGCCTTCCCTCATTCGTT
>DATDNL010000551.1:0-6219 GCA_036518315.1 Flavisolibacter sp.
GGTCTTTTGATCTTTCAAATGCCATCCATTTGGGACAGTCTTAAGGGAACTGGTTTGGGCAAAGGAGGCAAAACTTATTGCCGCTGCCGAAAATGCCAGTACGGATCGCTTTAAATTGTTCTGCATGAAATAATCTTTAAGATTTGAGTAGCAGTAAAAATACGAAATGCATTTTTACAGGATTGTGAATAAAAGGACAAGTGGTTGTTAAAACCATTGTCCGCTGGACGAAGTCATCTTTTATAACTGCCTGGTAAAGATGCGAATGGCCCATCAAAAAACAATAAGCTCAACTCTACGGTCCTCGGCATTTTCTTTCTTATCTCCGTCCTTACTCAAATGCCTGCTTGAACCAAAACCCTGCGCCTTTATCCGTTCGGCGGCGATACCCTTACTTATGAAATAGGCCTTAACGCTCTCAGCCCGCTCTTCGGACAATACTCTATTGCTTTCGCTTTCCGGCCCCGAACTATGACCTTCCACTCTTATGTTGAATGTCGGGTTGCTTTTTAAAACCTCCACTACCTCATCGAGGACAGGATAGGAGTTGGCGACCAACTCAGCTTTCTTAAACTCGAATTGTATCCGTTTGGCAGCGTAATCAATCTTTTGCTGTTGTTCTTTCGTCACCCTGGGACATCCATGGTTGTCTTTATCTCCGGCAACCTCCGGGCATTGATCTTCTTCGTCGTTAACACCGTCCTTGTCCGTATCCGGCACAGGGCAGCCCTGGTATTTCTTCATCCCTGCTACATCGGGGCATTTATCCTCAGCATCAGGAACACCATCTGAATCGCGGTCCAGGATGGGACAGCCCTTGTTCTGAATTGTACCCGCAAGGTCGGGGCACAGGTCATTCTTGTCGGCAATGCCATCTCCGTCTCTATCGGGGCAGCCTTTAGTCAGAGCTGTTCCTGGCTCATCAGGACACTCGTCTATCTCGTCCGCAATTCCATCCTTATCTCTATCCTTAACCTGCGGTGTTTTGACTGGACGGTTATTTCCAAGTGAAATACCTAATTGAACTGTTAGCGTGTTATGCTTAAAACCTTCTACGTCTGACTTGAAAAAGTTCGTAATCCCTTTACTGTAACCGGCCGTCATAAATACCTTTCCGAATTCGAATCCGGTCAAAGCATTGACAGAAAAATAAACCGTTCGGTACTTGTTAACTGGCGTTCCAACTGGCAGATCCTTATTAATTGTCTCACTGTATTCCAATTTGGTCGGCGAAGTTGGATCATCCTTATAAGCATTGATGGTGCTCCAGTCAGTAGAGCCATTATAAAATAAAGATCCCTGCACTCCTGCACCCAATAGAAATTTTGTCTTTCCTTTCATCGGAGCTTTAAATAAAAGGTTGACTGGAATATCAATATAATTGAGCTTGAGATTGGTTGTCGTCTGCAATAAATGTTTTCCGTCGGAAAGGTCAACTTTTGAAGTGTCATACTGTTGCGATAATTGCGAACCCTTTGCCGAATACATCATTCCTGTTCTAAAAAACAGGTTCTGCTTTTTGTTGATCGCAGCGTTCGCGATGAACCCGAAAGTAATTCCGGTGTGTTTGGCGGTACTATAAACCGAATTAGTATCCGGGTTCAAAGAAAAAGCGGGAGTTACGGAATTGAATTGAGGACCGGCAACAAGTGCCACGGAAACTTGTGCTTTCGAAATGCTGCATGCCAATGCAACATGCACCAAAAGAAAGAATCTTCTCATAGGGATGGAATTCGGGAAACAAGATAAAGCGATTTCCCTACAAATCAAACTTAATGCCTTGAGCCAAAGGTAGTTTAGTGCTGAAATTTATCGTATTAGTCTGCCTGCGCATATATACCCTCCATGCATCGCTTCCACTTTCCCTTCCGCCACCAGTTTCTTTTTCACCACCGAACGCACCACCGATCTCCGCGCCCGAAGTTCCAATATTGACATTGGCTATTCCGCAATCGCTCCCCGCAGATGAAAGAAATTGTTCCGCCTCGCGAAGGTTTAAGGTCATAATGGCCGATGACAACCCTTGTGGCACACCATTCTGAATAGCGATCGCTTCTTCGAAAGTCTTGTACTTAAGTAGGTAAAGAATAGGAGCGAAGGTCTCATGCTGTACGATCTGGTAGCCGGGATGAACTTCCGCAATACAGGGCTTGACATAGCAACCACTCTCGAAACCGGCACCGTTCAACACTCCCGGCTCCACAACAAAGTTCCCGCCCTCTGACTTGCATTTTTCAACCGACTCCAGGTACATATCCACCGCTGCCTTATCTATCAACGGCCCCACATGGTTATTTTGATCAAGAGGATCGCCGATGCGTAACTGGCCATACGCCTTCACCAGCTTATTTTTAAACTCTTCGTATACGTCTTCATGAATAATCAACCGCCTTGTCGTTGTACATCTTTGCCCGGCAGTTCCCACTGCCCCAAACAAGCAGCCAACCAACGCCATTTCCAGGTCGGCATCTTTTGAAATGATAATAGCGTTGTTACCGCCTAGCTCTAATAAAGACCGTCCTAGTCTTGCCCCGACGGCAGCACCCACGGCTTTTCCCATTCGCGTAGAACCCGTAGCCGACACCAGCGGAATTCTCTTATCGCTCGCAATAAGTTCACCCAGGTCTCGCTCACCAACAACCAGATTGCACACACCCTCGGGAACCTGGTTTTTTTTGAACACTTTAGCAATGATATTCTGACATGCCAACCCGCATAACGGCGTTTTCTCCGAGGGCTTCCACACAACTACATCCCCACAAACCCAGGCCAGCATGGCATTCCAACTCCACACGGCAACGGGGAAATTAAATGCCGAGATCACACCCACAATACCCAGTGGATGCCATTGTTCATACATTCGGTGACCCGGTCGCTCACTGTGCATGGTGAGACCATGCAATTGCCTCGACAGACCCAATGCGAAGTCGCAGATATCAATCATCTCCTGCACTTCGCCAAAACCCTCTTGCAAACTTTTACCCATTTCGTACGATACCAGTCTGCCAAGTACTTCTTTATTCTTTCTTAATTCATCACCAATTTGTCTTACAATATCGCCGCGTTTGGGCGACGGCCACATCCGCCATTCCACAAATGCTTTTTCTGCAGTTTTGATGACCCTTTCATAGGCTTCTTCGCTGCAACCGCTTACCTCCGCAATTTTCTTTCCGTCAACAGGAGAGTAGGAAACGATCACCCTTCCATTTCCTTCAGCCCAGTCACTACCCGTAGACGCACCACTATTGCTCGCAGCAATTCCTAATTGTTTCAATACTTCTTGCATGGGAATTATTTTGACAAAGATATTTTGATTCCACCCATTAGCCACCGCCCGGGCATCTGCGACCCCAGGAGATCTGCATAATTCTCATCAAGAGCATTGTCTGCTTCTAAAAATACGCTTACCATCCTCTTTAATACTGACGCCTCCACTTTGGCGTTCAGCACAAAATAATCGGCCGATACCTTGGCAATATTGGCCGATGGTGTTTGCGGATTTCTTTTCTTGTAAAGTCCATTCGCACTTATCGAGAATCGGTCATACGAGTAAACAACAGAAAAAGTATTTAGGAACTTGGCATGCGACGATATGTAAAACGAGGGCGTCGAACTGCTGCTTTTGCTGTCTAGCCAGGTAAACCCAAGTGTTGCCCACAGATGTTGGCGATTGTCAATCTGCTTCGAGTATTGCGCCTCAGTTTCGAAGCCGGTTATGTCAACAGTTGAGATATTCTTAGTCAATGCATAAGTACCAGTTGGGCTCAAGTTGACTTTCCTTGGCATATCGGCATAAGGCGTTGGCACGTAGTCGATCACTGCTTGTT
Source organism: Flavisolibacter sp. (assembly GCA_036518315.1). Classification (GTDB taxonomy): domain Bacteria; phylum Bacteroidota; class Bacteroidia; order Chitinophagales; family Chitinophagaceae; genus Flavisolibacter. The sequence continues at coordinate 3,828 of DATDNL010000551.1, forward strand.
GGTCACGCTGGAAGAAGGTTCCCGAAATCTTTAGCTCATTCAAAACAAAAACGTCAGCGCCAGCCTCATAGCTAAACGAATGTTCCGGCTTCAGGTCTGGGTTACCAATGCTTCCGCTGCTTACGAATTTTTTATTGTAGTTATTATATCGTTCGGTAAAATCGGCATCCCTGATCGTTCTGCCGGCGCTTCCTCTTAATTGCCATTTTTGTTTTCGATACGACACGTTAACCTGGGGATCAAATTGCCAACCGTAACCTCCACTGTAATCCAACCTTACGGCCGGACTAACAAAAAGATAATTTCCCAGAGATTGGTTCAGGGCGGAGAAAACGGCAGCCTGTTTAATTGTATGATTTCCCCTGTCGTTGGAAACGATGTTCTTATTGATAAATTGAACGCCTGACGTAAGAGATGTTTTTTCCGAGAAACGGTGTTCATCGGTGAGCAGGGCTTGCGTTAGCTGGCTGGTGTTTTCATTAGGTGTTAAACCGGAATTATACCTGTACTGGTCATGCAAATTCTTGTAACCAAAACTCAAACTAACCTTATCGCTTTTGGCCGCATAGCCCAGTGCGATTTGATTCCATGAGGTCTTTACATGCTCTTGTGCAGTGTCAGAAGAGAAGGTTGTATAAAAGTTCTGGGCTGAAAAGTTTCGATCATCATAAGCGGTTCTCAGCTTAACCGCCCAATGTGATCCAAAACGATGGGCTAATGATAATGAGGTTGTATAATTATGAACAAACCCTCGAGTCCCGCGCTGCGCCTGGCCTGATGTGTTGTTACTTAAAAATCCTGCCGCGATGGCTGTTTTACCATCATCATAGAAACCTCCGAGGTTAGTATTCCAGAAATCATATTCGCCACCGGTGATTTGGGCAATCGCATTCATACGCGGTTTCTGCACGGCATCATTATTTCTCGCTGCAAACGTCTTCGTAATAATGTGGACAACACCTCCCACCGCTTCACTACCATAAATGGCAGATGCAGCGCCTTTCAAAACTTCTATCCTGTCTATTTCTGATGGAGCGATCGGGAAGTATCCCGCGAAGTGTCCGGAATTTGGATCATTCAATCGTAAACCGTCTATAACAACCAATACCTGCTGAAACGTTCCCCCCCGGATTACAATATCGCTTTGCGCCCCCATCGGCCCGCGGGACTGCACTTCAATACCGGGCACATAACGTAATAATTCGTCCACCGAGTGCACAGGCAAATTGGCAAATCGTTCTCCTTTAATAACTGTAAGATTTCTTCCTGTCTGTGAAGCTTTCTCAGGATTGATCGAGGTTGTAATGGTGACAGGGTCTAATTCAGATACTTTTTCTTGTGCAAAGCTGTTAACGGTAACAAAAGCTGTTACCAGGCAAAGAGCAATTGGTTTCATGTTGGCTTTTCAAAATTTATGACGCTTCTAAATACTAATACGATTCCGAATCTTTTGGGAAATCATTGGAACGGACATCCTGTACATATTGCTGTACAGCCTTCGTTATTTGCTCATGTAAATTCAAATACTGGCGCAAAAACCTCGGCTTGAATTCAGTATTGATTCCAAGCATATCATGCATCACCAGCACCTGCCCATCACAATGCGGTCCCGCACCAATGCCAATTGTCGGAATGTGCAAACTCTCTGATACTTCTTTCGCTAAAACCGCCGGGATCTTTTCCAATACGACAGCAAAACATCCTGAGTCCTGGAGCAACTGTGCATCTTTTTTCAACTTTTCGGCCTCGGCCTTTTCCTTGGCGCGTACATTATACGTTCCAAACTTGTAAATTGATTGTGGCGTCAATCCAAGATGTCCCATCACCGGTATTCCCGCGCCAATGATTCGTTTCATAGATTCCACCACTTCCTCGCCGCCTTCCATCTTCACAGCATGTGCCCCCGTCTCTTTCATGATGCGAATAGCCGATGCCAATGCGATGTCTCCATTGCTCTGGTACGATCCAAACGGAAGGTCCACAACCACCAGGCTCCTTGAAGCGCCACGGATCACAGAAGAGGCGTGGTAGATCATTTGATCCAGTGTAATCGGCAAAGTGGTTTCGTGACCGGCCATCACGTTCGAAGCAGAGTCTCCAACAAGTATTACATCTATACCGGCGGCGTCAAAAATGCGCGCAAAAGAAAAATCGTAAGCCGTGATCATCGAGATCTTCGTTCCCGAAGACTTCATCTTTTGCAGAGTATTGGTTGTAATGCGTTTGACTTCAGCAGCAGCACTCATGGCTAATTTTGAGGCGGCAAGTTAGGGAGAGAACGGGAGACCGGGAAATTGGCTTAAAACATCGGTTGTATATTAATTAATCCCAATATGGAAGTGCGGTGTTAATAAATAAGTTAAACGCTTTACACTTGCTTTTTCGTCAAATA
>DATDNL010000552.1:0-8312 GCA_036518315.1 Flavisolibacter sp.
GAAGCGACGAAAGTGGAAGATTACCTTCCGGCGCAGGAGCAGTTCTGGAAAGAGAGCAATGGTTTGAACGACCAGAGTGTAAGTGAATTGGTGGATCGACTGGCGGGAACATTGGGAAACCATATTGTACATCGTTATTTACCCGATGAACATTATTGGCCTGAGCGATCCTTTAAGAAAGCAATCACACTTAACGAGGAGTCTACAACAGAGTGGAAGACAGATAAACCAAGGCCTCTTCAATTACTGTCTCCGGCACTGCGTGTTGAAGTAACGGCGCCAATACCTGATTATCCACCCATGTTGTTCAGGCTGCGTGGAAAGCTGCACAAGATCGTGAGGGCCGATGGACCCGAGCGGATAGAACAGGAATGGTGGATAGAAGAAGGTGAGCACAGGGATTATTATGCAGTGGAAGATGAAGAGGGTTGCCGGTATTGGTTATTCCGGTCAGGGCATTATGATGAAGAAGGAAAGGCAGAGTGGTTTTTACATGGGGTTTTTGCGTAGGAGAGGTAGAAGGCAGAAGGTTGAAGGTTTGAGGTTATGGCTATGTATGATGGGACGATGTCTGATTTGGAGGGGAGGCTGAAGATTTGAGATTTGAAGTTTGAGATTTTAACATGTATAGTGAGCTACAGATAACGAGTAATTTCTCTTTTCTTAGAGGCGCGTCGCATCCGCACGAGTTGGTACAGGAGGCGGCGAGGCTTGGGTATAAAGAGATAGCTATTACGGATCGCAATTCGTTTGCGGGCATTGTTCGTGCTCACGCTACGGCAAGGAATTGCGGTATCCGTATTCTTCCGGCGTGCAGACTGGACCTGCTCGATGGGATTAGTTTGCTTGCGTATCCAACGAATAGTAAGGCATACTCAAGACTATGCAACCTGCTTACACTTGGTAATACAAGAGCAGAAAAAGGAGAATGCTTTTTATACAGGAAGGATGTGTATGAACATTCGGAGGGAGTAAAGTTTATAGTAATAGCGCCCCCTTCCTTGAATGAGGAATTTGATTTTGATCTTTCCTTCAGGAATGGCTTGAAAGAATACCATGATGTTTTTGGAAAGAATCTGTACATCGCCGCCACCAAACAATACAGCGGTGATGACCAGAAGCGTCTTGCCCGTCTTAGCGAGTTGGCAAACGAGTTTAATACTCCCTTAGTCGCAACCAATGATGTTCATTACCATATTGCTGAACGCAGGCAATTGCAGGATGTGGTTACCTGCGTCCGCGAGAAGTGTACTATCAATAATGCAGGTTATCGTTTGCATCCCAACGCAGAGAGATATTTAAAAACACAGGATGAAATAGTACGCCTGTTCCTTAAGTATCCTGGTGCCATTCGTCGTACGCAGGAAATTGTTGAAGCCTGTACTTTCTCCCTTGACGAGTTGAAGTACGAATATCCTGAAGAGATTATCACTGAAGGAAGAACTCCAATGGAGGAGATCACTTACCTGGCATGGAAGGGGGCGAAAGACATGTTTGGAGAACCTATTCCCGAAAAGATTTCCAGGGGTATCAACCATGAACTGGCTTTCATCAAGGAGATGAATTATGCTTCTTACTTTCTTACTGTCTATGACATTGTACGGTTTGCAAGGAGCAAGGGAATACTTTGCCAGGGACGTGGTTCTGCGGCCAATTCCACCATTTGCTATTGCCTGGGTATTACTTCTGTCAACCCTGAGAAGTTTGACCTGCTCTTTGAGCGATTTGTTTCTGCTGCACGAAATGAGCCGCCCGATATTGATGTAGACTTTGAACATGAACGAAGGGAAGAGGTGATTCAATACATCTATAACAAGTATGGACGCGACAGGGCGGCGATTGTTGCAACGGTGACGCAGCAACACCAGAAGGGAGCTATAAGAGATGTGGGAAAGGCAATGGGCTTATCGGTTGATACTATCACCCGGTTATCGTCTTCTATTTGGGACTATACCGATGAATGGTTCGAAGGAAAGTTGCTCAGCGACCAGGGCTTTGATTCGCGGGATAAGCATCTTCAGAAAGTATTGCAGCTCACGAGGGAGTTCATGGGCTTCCCAAGGCAATTGGGACAACATACAGGAGGATTTGTCATCACGAAGGGTAAGCTGTCAGATCTCTGTCCTATACTGAATGCAAGAATGGAAGACCGCACGTGTATCGAATGGAACAAGGATGATATTGACACGCTTGGCTTCATGAAGATCGATGTGTTGGCACTGGGAATGCTCACCTGTATTCGCAAGGCCTTTGACCTGTTAAAGCAACATCATAATATCGATACCAGCCTGGCAAAGATCAATGAGAAGGACGATGAAAAGGTGTATGAGATGATCTCGCATGCCGATACGATTGGCGTGTTCCAGATTGAAAGCCGTGCACAACAGAGCATGCTGCCTAGGTTGAAACCAAAAGAGTTTTATGACCTCGTGATAGAAGTGGCGATTGTTCGTCCCGGCCCTATACAAGGCGACATGGTGCATCCTTATTTAAGAAGGCGTAATAATGAGGAGTTGGTTGAATATCCATCTGAAGAACTTAAAGAGATTCTATGCCGTACTCTTGGAGTTCCGCTCTTCCAGGAACAAGCAATGAAGATTGCCATTGTTGGCGCCGGCTTTACTCCTGCTGAGGCGGATGCTTTGAGAAGAAGCATGGCCACGTTCAAACTACAGGGATTGGTTTCGCAGTTCCAGGAGAAGTTGATCAACGGGATGAAAGCAAAGGGGTATACGGAAGAATATGCTCAAAGAGTGTTTAAACAATTGGAGGGTTTTGGCTCCTATGGTTTTCCTGAGAGTCATGCTGCCAGTTTTGCTTTATTGGTGTATGCTTCGGCATGGATCAAATGCTATTATCCTGATGTTTTCGCCTGTGCTTTGCTCAATAGCATGCCGATGGGTTTTTACCAGCCTGCACAGATTGTAATTGATGCGCAGAAGCATGGAGTGGAAGTGAAGCCAGTTGATATCAATGAATCCTATTGGGATAATATCCTCGAAGGGACGGACAAATGCCGTGCAGTACGATTGGGATTTAGACAGGTGAGAGGATTGAGGGAAGAGGATGTGCAGCTATTAGTTTCAAACAGAACCAAGAGGTATAACAACATTCATGAGCTGAGAAATATCGGCTTAACGGATGCTGCCCTGGAACGATTAGCTGATGCTGATGCTTTTAACTCTATTGGGCTTGACAGGCGACAGGCGCTCTGGCAGGTATCGACAAAAGACACCCCGACGATTCTATTTTCAGGACAGGCTTCGGCAGATGAAAAAGGAGAAACGGTGTCCTTGCCGCAGATGAGCGTTTCAGAACACGTGGTGCATGACTATACTTCGATTGCGCTTTCGTTAAAGGCACATCCTGTGAGCTTTGTAAGAGAGAAGCTAACACAGTTGCGCATTATCTCTACTAAAGACCTGCTAAGTCGAAAAGATGGAGACTATGTTAAGATCGCCGGGCTGGTACTGGTAAGACAACGCCCGGGTACTGCGGGCGGTATTTGCTTTATGACCATTGAAGATGAATTTGGATTCTCGAATGTGGTCATCTTTCAGAGCCTGTTTGACAGGTTCCGTAAAGAGATCCTGCAGTCAAAACTGATCATGGTGGAAGGCAAGCTACAGGTGGAAGGGGAAGTGATCCATGTGATCGTCCAAAAATGTCATGACCTGTCACGGCTACTACGCCATTTGACACCTTCTGCTGCAGAAACGCCTAATGTTCAAACGCTTGCCTTTCCCGATGAAACATCAATACCGCCTGGGTTGAGTAAGAGAAGCCAGGTAAAAGAAAGGGTAAACGAGGACGTGATACCAAAGGCAAGGAATTTCAGATAGCAAAGTTTCGTGTCCATGCCTAGCTACAAACATACAAGTTGCTGACAACCGTCATTCTCCAGGGAAAAGTCGTATTCTACCTTTTTTGACTAAAACCGGAGGTTTATATGAAACGGATGTCTACTGTAATGACTTCCGTTACCCTATTATTACTCTGCATTTTTAATCATAACGCTGCGGGACAATCCACCGTCACTCTGCCAGGTAATTTCGAAAGTGAAATGGGTTGTGCTTACGACTGGCAACCCGACTGCAACGCAACCCGGCTTACACAAACAGGGCCGACTACATGGGAAGCCACGTTTCTAATTCCTAAAGGAAACTGGGAGTACAAAGTTGCCTATGACAATGCATGGACCGAGAACTATGGATTGAACGGGATCCCCTATGGTCCAAATATTCCATTATCGGTGCCATTAGCCTCAATGCTTCATTTTAGTTTTTCAACCGTTACCCACTTAGTGACCGTAACTTATATAGGACCAGGAGGTCCGTCTGCTGTAGTGATGGCAGGCAGCTTCCAAAGTGAATTGGGATGTACCGGCGATTGGCAGCCCGACTGCGCCGCATCATCTTTGATGTATGACTATGCTTCAAAATTATGGACCGGCATCTTTGCCATTCCCGGGGGTTCTTATGAATTCAAAGTAACCATTGATAACTCATGGTCTGAGAACTATGGACTCGGTGGCGTGCTTAATGGACCAAATATCCCATTAACAATACCTACTAATAAGAAAGCTTTATTCCGTTACAACCCCGAAACTCACATTGTAACCACAACCATTGTCGATTACAATGTGACCCTGGCCGGAAGTTTCCAAAGCGAATTGGGTTGCGGCGCCGATTGGCAGCCCGATTGTCCAATGTCCTCACTTGCATTTGATGTTACAAGCAATCTCTGGAACAAGGATATCCATCTACCGGCGGGCAACTGGGAATTTAAAGTAACCATTGATGGATCATGGTCGGAAAACTATGGTGCCGGAGGTGTACAAGGCGGTCCTAATATCCCGCTAACCCTGGCAGAGCCATCAACTGTTTCATTTGTCTATAATCCGACAACCCATATCGTTACTTACACAGTGAACCCAGACATCGTTGTGCTGCCGGGAACTTTCCAAATACCACTTGGGTGCTCCGGTAATTGGGATCCAGCCTGTGACAAGACCCGACTGACCTATGATATCAAAAGAGATGTTTGGACTGGCACGTTCGATATTCCTGCGGGATACTGGGAATATAAAGTAGCGCTCAACCATTCCTGGAGCGAAAACTACGGACAGTGGGGAGTACCGGGGGGGCCAAATATTCCATTGGCTTTGACAACACCTGCTACCATTCAATTTGACTACAACTCCGTAACTCACTTTGTTATTCTCACCTATAAGAAGATGGCACTTTGTGTAAGTGCATTTTATGACGCTAATGGAAATGGTTACAAAGATTGGGGTGAAAATACCATAATGAACAATGTAAGCTTCAGTTTATCCGACACTAACAGATTTACCCCGATTACGGATACCAGTGGGAATTTCTGTTTTGGTGGCTTGCCTGCAGGGAAATACACTGTTAAGGCAACCATGCCCCTGAAGTACTATTCTTCTTCGGGCGATTCCCAAATAGTACAACTTTCACAACCACTTACTCTTTATTTCGGAGCCGTATGTCTCGGCAGAGCGGGAGCACAAAACATCTCATTCTGGATGAATAAAAAAGGACAGGCCGCATTCGACAGCCTTCCTTGGCAGAAAGATTACATTCTTAGCGTTCTTCGCTACTTTAATCTCGTTGACGTTAACGGGAACGATTTTGACCCGTGGACTTATAGCGAGCTGGCAAAGTGGATGCAGCAGTCAAATGCCAGGAACATGGCCTACAAACTTTCGGCTGAACTGGCAGCCTTGTTGCTCAACTCACAAGTGCTCATGCTAAACGACCGTGCCATTTACGCACCGATTACAAATTACTGGGGCGAAAAACATGATTTCACCAACATAAACAGCGTAGGCTGGTATGTGAACCAACTTCTAATGAATGCTTCTCAAACTTCTTCAGAAAAGGACAACCGGAAGGATTTGGAAGCGTGGGTTAAGATTCTTAACGACGCTAATAATGACCTTACGTTTGTTCAATTGAATCCTTGTACAGATCCTTCGGTTACATCAACGCAAACGAAGGCGGATATTGAGAACAGGGTACACATAGGAAATGCAATGGTATGGCCAAATCCGTCACGCAGTTGTTTTAACCTGCGCGTTTCTGATGGTAGCGGGAAAGTTGGGATCAGGGTTATGGATGTACAGGGTAAGGTAGTGTTCAGCTCGAATGGAAGCGGTGGAAAGACCTACAGCTTTGGCGAAGGATTTACCCCGGGGTTGTACTTCGTAGAGATCATTCAAAATGGCCAACGTTCGACCCATAAGTTGTTGAAGGAATAAAGAGCTAGCGCGACGGAAAGATTAGAAACTATAACAGGGATGAATGTTCATCCCTGTTTTTTTGCTATCGCATTCCTCTTATATTGCACTATGGACCTCCCCATCAGGACTTACTGTTTTTACGTTTCCAAACTTGACAAAGACAATGTGCACAAAAAGTATCATGACCATGAGTATGGCTTTCCTCTTCATGATGATAATGAACTTTTTGGAAGGCTCGTTCTCGAGATCAACCAGGCAGGGTTGAGCTGGAATACTATTCTTAATAAGAAAGACAACTTCTTTAAGGCTTATGACAATTTCGAGGTGAGCAAGGTGGCTAAGTACAATCAAAAGAAAGTAGACCAGCTTTTAAATAACGCAGGTATCATCCGCAACCGCTTAAAAGTAAATGCTGCAATAGAGAATGCCAGGGCAATAGTGCAGCTGCAAAAGGAGTTTGGCTCCTTCAAAAGCTGGATAGATCAACATCATCCTTTAGGCAAGGAGGAGTGGGTGAAGCTGTTTAAGAAGACCTTCCGTTTTACTGGCGGTGAGATCGTGAACGAGTTCTTGATGAGTACAGGGTACCTACCCGGTGCGCACGCCGAAGCGTGCCCTGTCTATAAGAAGATTGAAAAGCTAAAGCCAATGTGGATGTGGAAGTGAAGCAGGTCAGCCTATCTTAATTACTCTTGCCGGGCAAGCATTGATAACCTCCTTAATAGCTTCTGCAAGGCTGGGATGTATTTCAAGCTGGTGGATCTTTTTCTTCTCGATCGAATTTAAAAGCACTGCCTTGCCGTCTTTTTTGGACATACGCCAAATTGCAGGTTGCATCTCCTGGCAGATACTGCAACCGATACAATTGTTACGATAGAAGATCACCTTAGGCATCAGCTTTCACTAGTTTATAGAGCTTATCATTAAGTGAAGGCTTTAAGGGTAACGGGAAGGTTAGCTTGTCCCCTTTAGCAGCAATATCGTCTTCTTCACCGTTTACACGGAAATCATTTAGCACGTCTTTATGTACACCGAATCGATTACTGGTAATTAAGATCGTATCCCCTTTTTGCACTGCGCCGCTTTCGAGAAGAAACTCTCCTACCTGTATGCCGGGGTAATATTTTGTGCACTTGCCCACATAGATTTTTTTCTCAGTGGCAGCCGAGCCGGGATGAGGTGTCCATTCACCCAATTTTCTTCCCAGGTAGTAGCCTTCCCAGAAACCGCGATTGTAGACCGAGGAAAGTTCTTCCATCCATTGCTTTACCTTTTCAGCTGTATACGTTCCTTCTTCGATTGCATCAATAGCGTCACGGTAACAACGAGTGGTAGTATAAACGTATTCGGGTCCCTTGCCGCGGCCTTCTATCTTCAATACATCGACACCACTGGCAATCACCTGGTCAAGGATATCAATCGTGCAAAGGTCTTTAGGCGACATGATGTATTCGTTGTCGATCAACAACTCCTCCCCTGTCTCAGCATCACGCACTTTGTAAGGTCTCCTGCATACCTGGGTGCAGGCGCCACGGTTGGCTGAAGCGTTTTGCTGGTGCAGGCTTAAATAGCATTTGCCGGAAATCGCCATGCACAAAGCGCCATGGGCAAAGACTTCAATCTTGACCCGATGTCCTGAAGGACCGCAGATGTTCCTTCGCTCTATTTCCCTTGTTATGGATTCTGTTTGTTTCAGTGTCAGCTCTCTTGCAAGGACAATGACATCGGCGAACTTTGAAAAGAACTGCACTGATTCAATATTGCTCACATTGGCCTGCGTGGAAATGTGCACCGGCATGTTCATTTCATTGCATAAGGCAATAACAGCAAAGTCGGAAGCTATGATCGCATCAATGCCATTGCGCTTTGCCGCCTGCACAATGCTACGCATCAATTGCATGTCGTGGTCGTAAAGAATGGTATTTAATGTGAGGTAGGCCTTTATATTGTTCAACCGGCATTCGCTGCCGATCTCTTTCAAATCGTCCACGCAAAAGGAGTTGATACTTTTGGCCCTCATATTTAGCTGCTCCACTCCAAAATAGAC
>DATDNL010000553.1:0-3036 GCA_036518315.1 Flavisolibacter sp.
CCTTCTTCATCGAATCCACGAAGACCTTTACATGTTGACCATATAAGGCACCCGTCACAATTTCAGGCTGACTGTCTTTGTTGTCAGAAGTTTTAATGCGATAGCCAGCTTCCCAGGTGCCATTACATTCATTGCCTATCTCCCAGTACTTAGTGCGTCCATTGTCATACCTGACCCAATCAGCAGCTAAATGAGCAGCGGCTGCCACTGGATTTGGACCGGTACCATAACGTGCATATCCATAGTTGATTGTAATCAGTCCCTGGTTACCTGTCTGCTGCAGCATGTTATAGTAATTATCGACAGAGAAGGTCCATGATTCCGAGTTCTTTCCATACCAATAGCCCGCCGGCGAAGAGACTCCATTTGCATCTAAGAGATTAGCAGGAGCATCGACAGGCGGTTGATTCTTCTGTGCATTCCAAAAGAAAACATCGCTGATACTTCCACCCGGAAAGCGAATGACGTTGGGGTGAAGATTTGAAAGGTGATTCATTAAAGGGACCTCGGTGACGATCTGCGACATCCATATGTTTGAGTTCTGCCCGGCAATAGACTTGGGTATTTTAGTGATGACTTTAGAGGCGTCGACCGTCACATATGTTGTATTGGCATCTGCCGGCTTTGCAACATCTTCGTAGGTCGGTACGGTGAAGGTCTTAGGTGCCCAATCATCCAAAAAGAAACCCATAGTATTGGCAACGGGAGGATCTGTCGGAGGTTTAGTTGTCGTGTCGACAGGAGGTGTTGGAGGATTGGTATCTGTTCCTTTCTTATGGCAGGCTATTGTCAATACTAGCCCCAGGCAAACAATAATTTGTTTCATACGAGTCACTTTACTTTACTCTTACAGTCACCAAACGACCCGAGTAGTTGACCGTTTGATCTGTGCTTCGCTGTGTATCGATTCCCGTTTTCTTGTCTTTGGTTACCCAAATAACATTGAATGTACGGTGTTGCAACATTCCGTTGAAGGTTCCTTTACGTTCACCAATGGTCAAGGTCTTCGTTGCTTCGTTATAGGTTATTGGAATAGTTGAAAAAGCTCCTTTCTCGTAATTGTAGTTGGTGCCCTCGTCTTCATAAAGCTGGAAAGATCCATCGGCACCTGTATATACATATAAGGTAATTATATCTGCAGGCTTTTCGGAAGTGTATTGTAGTTCCGGTCCAAATGGAAGGATTGAACCCGCTTTTACAAATACCGGCATTCTTTCGTAAGGGGCGTCTGCGTTTATAGGCTGACCACCGTTGAAGTATTCGCCTTTATATAGTTCATACCAACCCGCACCTTTGGGCAGATATACTTGCTTTGTGCGTTGCTTGTACGTATAGACAGGATTGATCAAAAGAGAGGGACCAAATAGGTATTCGTCATTTAGATTCGATGCAACTGTATCGTTTGGGAAATCCATTACGAGGCCACGCATTATTGTGCCGTTGTTATGATAAGCATTACCGGCAAGGGAATAGATGTAAGGTAATAAACGATAACGCAGTTTGTCATAGTACAAGATAGTTTGATAGGCCGGATGGTCTTCGGGAGCAATGTTGAAAATCTCCCGATAGGGAAACTGCCCGTGTGACCTGAATAGTGGGACAAATGCGCCAAATTGGTACCAGCGGCTGATCTGTTCTCTCCACTCCTCCTGGTCCTGGGCGTTGGGTCTTTCATATCGTCCTTCTACCGCGAAGCCACCGATATCCATAGTCCAGTAGGGGATACCAGACATGGAGAAATTAACTCCCGCAGATATTTGTGCCTTCATATCATCCCACCGTGCGGCAATATCACCACTCCAGGTAGCAGCAGCATATGATTGCGAGCCTGCAAAGGCAGAACGGGTGAGAATGAAAACACGATTGTTTGGGTTAGCCTGTCTTTGTCCTTCGTAGATACCTTTTGCATTTAGCATGGGATAGGCATTTAGTACCAATGCGGAGGGGCCCAAGGCCGTAGGAGACATCTGTTCCTTGCGTCGTTGGGGAGAAACATTGGAAAGAATGTCTGGCTCACTGGCATCCATCCACCAGGCATCAACACCTTTGCTGTAAATTCTTTTATCAATCAGGTCCCAGAAACCTTTTCGTGCTCCTTCATTAAACACATCATAAAACGTGGAATGATAGCCGGGACCAACCCAGTCTCTTACACTATCATAAATATTTCTCTTGTACAGCCAACCATTTTTGTTGAACTCGTTGTAGGTGGACACCCCTTCGTAGAACTTGGGCCAGACAGAGATCATGAAGTGAGTGTGGTATTGATCATGCAGTGTTTTGATCATGCGTTCGGGAGAAGGGAAACGCGTTTCATCAAACTCCTGGCTGCCCCATTGGTTCTCTTTCCAATAGAACCAGTCTTCCACGATATTATCCAGCGGTATTTGTCGCTTGCGGAACTCAGCGACTGTAGACAGAATCTCGTCCTGGGTTTTATAGCGCTCCCTGCTCTGCCAGAAGCCGAAGGCCCACTCGGGGATCAAAACAGCTTTTCCGGTAAGCTGACGATAGCCTGCAATAACATCATCCATGTTTTTTCCATAGACAAAATAGTAGTCGAGTTGTTGGCCAGCCTCGGAGGAAAATGTATACCCGTTCTTTTCCTGGTCGGTCAGCGGAGGCAACCACCTAAATGAAAGATAAGATTCACCACCGTAGGGTATCCATTCCGCTTTGAAGGCATATTTCTTTCCTTTCTGAAGGTTTACATCCAGGATAGCAGAACCGGGGTTCCAGTTTTGTCTCCATCGGTCAAGTACCATCCGACCGTCAATCCAAACCTTCAGATAGCCGGCGTAGGTAAAGCGGAATTTATGAGTACCGTTAAGGTCGGAAGCAATATCGCCTTCCCAGGTTGCGACTCCATTTTCCGGCTTGAATTCTTTTGGAAGTAACAGTTTTGAATCGCCAAGGAATTCATAGCTGACCGTTGACTCGGGTCGTTGAATAGCTATTTGAGCGGGAGCATTTTTGTCATTACTGTAGGTTGCAGTTAACCATCCTTGCTCGCCTGTCTTCGAAAAGAGTTTCAGG
>DATDNL010000554.1:0-4350 GCA_036518315.1 Flavisolibacter sp.
CCCTCGATACTTACCATGATTTTATTTCCATTGCCAGGGTCACCCTGCAAATGATTGGGCGGCACCTCGGGCGCACAATAAGCGATGCGGAAGCCAATGACATTATTGAGCGCCTGAAACAGTTACCCGTTCATGAAGAAGTGCAGGCTTGTCTTTCAGAGCTGAATGACGCGGGCTATCGTATCACCGCCTTAACAAATGCACCGGAGAAAATATTCTGCGACAGGATGGAAACCACAGGCCTCATATCATACTTTGAAAAAGCTTTGAGTGCCGAGTCAGTGAAGAAATATAAGCCTGATAGAGCGGTTTATGAATGGGCCGCCCGGAAGCTTGATGTTTCTCCTGGCGATATGCTGATGATAACTTCTCACGGGTGGGACATTGCAGGCGCTAAAAACGCCGGTATGAAGACGGCTTTCATAAGGAGAAACAGGCAGCTACTTTATCCTTTGTCTCCCGACCCTGATATTTCTTGTGAACTTACAGAACTGGCGACTGCCTTAAGGGAAAAAGTGAAAGCAGTATACTAAAAAAGGTCTGCACAATTAACGACTTCTTGTGCAGACCAGGAAAGGTTTGTTACTGGGACGAGAAATTTCTTATTGTTTTAGGAACTTGAGAGAACTGATAATATTCTCTGCCACTTTACGTCCCTGCCTGAGTCCTGCATTGATCGATGGCTGGTAGTGTATGCCGGCATAGATTCTTGAGTTACCAGCTTCCAAACCAAAATCTCTGAATGAATTGAAGGAACGCGACGGCATTCCCAAATAATCATAAGTGTGGTCGGTGAAAGGCAGATCTCCAAAAACGGCTGTCATCGCTTCGGCGTCTGCTGATGATAACACAGCATGTGCGGAAGAATATTCTGGATGTGCCGGTGTGGCGAGCAAAGGCGACCAGGTCGTATGCCCCAATACGTTCCTGATATAAGTAATTGGGCGAACAAGGTTGTATTGATACTTTGTCTGCCAACAACTAATAGCTGCATCGTAAACAACGATACCGGAAAGGGCATAGCCGATAGCAGCTTTATCCAAACTGGCATTGGTAGTTTGGATTACCTGTTTCAGAATGCTTACGTAATGGCCGGGTGTAGTGACACCAGGTACGTCTCTCCAGTATAAGGCCATATTTGTTTCAGCGGTCGTCAGGTTTTGAGACGCGGTGTAAACCTGTTGAACCATTTTATAGAAATCGGAAGAAGGTGATTCGGAGTAGGCAGTCGGAGGGCCTGGTTGTGCGTTATTTCCACTCCCGGCAACCATCACACGTAGGTTACCCCAATAAGGAGTGCTCGTCTTCGGAACGGGGTTTGTTGGAGGTACCCACAAGCCGGGTCCTGATGGGGCTGTGTAAGTATCACTCGCATGTAAATAACCATCCGTTTCGGACCAGTCAATGATTGTTTGAGCAACAGTTTTTCCGTATTCCTCGGAACGTGCGAAGATGTCGGCCGAAGTTTCGCTGCTGTACTGTGCTTTCAATGCATTTTCAAGAGAGTCGATGGCCGCCTTGGTGGCTGCACTTGCCGCGGGGAACATGTGTTTATTGATGGCCGCCAGTGTTGCGTTCGCAACTTCTGCCCAATGGTAAGCCATTCCGGGATTTGTCGTTGGCAAACCGGAAAGCCCGGTTAATTGCGAAGCAATCGATTGGTAGGCAGGCATGCCATTGACAACGGCCTCGTACAAGCCGATGCCGCTATAAGCTTGTTGGCGTGCAAACGCCACATTCGCTACGCCACTCGTAGAAGCCATTAATCGCAATTGAAGGTCCATCCACTTGGTAGCAACTTCGGAAGAGTAAGTATTGGTTTGCTTGAGATGACCCATTTGTTCTCGTTTGGCAGCGTCTGTCTGCGCTGTATCGCCTTTCGGGGCCAGTTCCTTTTGGCAGGAAGAAAATGCCAGGCTTGAAGTGAAGACTAAGAATGAAACGATTTTTACTGCTTTCATACATAAAATTTTAGTGATTAAGACAATGCTTGTTTATGAGTGGGTTCGACAGGATGAATGGATGTGACAATGATTGAAGGATTTACCTACAGCGGCCGTTAAAATCTATTCAAAAGTATTTTGATGAGTTGCCTGGAAAAAGCTCGAATGATTATCGGGCTGCCGGGGACGACAGTTTACAATTTCCAATGCGTAACTCGCAATAGTTATCGTAATCAACTGATGGTTGACGGAGGGGATCGTTGAATTCTCTAATTCTATCAAGCGCGACTGCGAAAGGGGAAGGTTGTAAAATGCGCATTCGGAACAGCCGGTTGTTTGATAATTGATGCCGCCTACTCAATGCCGGTAGATTCTGCGCACCCTGAAGGGTAGATTTGGTTGGGGTATGGAATATTCATTAATCATGTAACTTTAAGAGGAAGGCCATCTCCTGATTTTTATTGAGACAATTACACCGGCGAACACTATGCTGTTTCAACGACATATGATAAATGCACTGGCTGCCTTGCTTTTTAGTGCCGTCGTTGTAGCGCAACATCCCAACAGAAGAAATATTGATAGCCTTAGGGAGCTCTTACAATCGTCAAAGGGCGCTGCCAGGGTAGATTGTTTGAACGCATTGTCGGAAGAATACTGGTGGCCTCCGCGGGTATTCCCGGATTCAATTTCCTGCTGGGCCTCTCCTGCCTTCAACGAGGCAGTCGCGTTAAATTATGCCCCGGGAAAGGCAATGTCGGTTATGCACCTTGGCGTAAGTGAGATCTATCGTAAGAACTTCTTAACGGCTGAAAACTATTTGCAACAATCGTTGCAGATGATGGAAGATTTGAAAAGTAATAAGGGTATGGCATGGGCTCATCTATGGTTGGGGCAGGCCTTATATTCGGAAAACCAATTTAAAGAGGCAATTGTTAATTATAGAACCGCCATTCAATATTTAGGCGATCTCAATGACCTTGAGGGTTTGGGAAAAGCATGGGCATGGATGGGTTTTATCTATGCGGCTACAGGAAACTATGATAGCAGTTTTGAGTATTGCAGCAAGAGCCTGTACATAAGGCAGAAAATGAGTGATGATGTGTGTGTGACAGCGGCGCTTACCAATATGGGCCATCTGTACAGGGTGGCCGGTGCCTACGACGATGCCCTGAATTATTACAGGCAGGGAATGAATTATGCCAATAAACATTCCGTTAGCACCTATGACACTCATTGGAACTATCTTGACGAGCCCTTAGGTATTCTATACCGGATTTTACAAAAGCCCGATTCGTCTTTGCATTACCTGGGCAATGCGCTTAAGATCGATCCTGAGAACCAGATGACGCAAGTTAGTATGAGTGAAAGTCTATTGGGGGCACAACGCTTTGATGCAGCACTTCCGGCATTCATAAAACCCATCGAACAATACCGGAAAGAGAACAACAGGTGGGACCTGATGCGCATCCTGCTGGATGCTGCAAAGGCCTATTATGGTAAGGGCGATTATAAGAACAGCCTGAAATTCGCATCCGAAGGCCTGGGCATCGCTGAGCAGGCATCTGTGAACCAGTATGTGCAGGATGGCTATTTATTACTCTCAAGGATTTATCAAAAGCTTCAACGGCCCGATAGTGCCTATGGTTACCTGCAAAAATATACAAGCCTGAAGGATTCGGTAATGAGTAGTCAATTCCTCTGGCGGCTATCAAACTATAAGAAGCAAGAGGAGGTGAAAAAACAGCTGGACCAAATTGCCTTGCTCGGGGAGGCAAATAAAATAAAGGAGGAAAAGCTGCGACAGGAATCCCTGATGAAGTGGATACTGTTTGGTTGTCTCCTGTTGGTTGCTTTTTCTGGATTCATCATTTACAAGAATCTCTCGTTACGAAGCAAAAACGAGAAACTGGAAAGCAAGCGTAAGCAGGCAGTGTTACAACAACACGTGACCGAGTTGGAGATGCAGGCATTGAGAGCCCAAATGAATCCTCACTTCCTGTTCAACTGCCTTAGCTCCATCAACAGTTTTATCTTAAAGAACGAGACTGAACTTGCCTCGGATTACCTTACCAAGTTCTCAAGGCTTGTTCGTATGGTTCTTGCCAACTCAAAGAAATCCTTCATACCGCTGGAAGACGAATTGAATATGCTGCGCCTTTACCTGGATATGGAGCGGCTGCGGTTTAAGAATTCGTTTGATTACAGCATCACCTCCACGAATTCCCTCGATGATAGTGTTGTGTATGTACCCCCATTGATCCTGCAACCTTTTGTGGAAAATGCCATCTGGCACGGACTGATGCATAAAGCAGGACAGGGGCATGTTGAGCTAAAACTTGATCTTGACGAAGAGTTCCTGAATTGTGTAATCGTCGATAATGGTATTGGCAGAACAAAGGCGGCCTTG
>DATDNL010000555.1:0-3687 GCA_036518315.1 Flavisolibacter sp.
GGAAGCGGTATGCATGCGAACTTCTCTAACAGTACCCTTAGATCCTGTGGTAGTCGGGAAATCTATGAAAAGATTTGTGAAGGATTTCGACCGGTCGTCAAGGAACACATTGCTGTCTATGGACCCGACAACCATCTTCGCCTCACGGGTAAACACGAAACGGCTGCGATCGACGAGTTCAAATATGGAGTTTCAGATAGAGGAGCTTCTATCCGTATCCCGATTGGGACGGTTGAAAGAGGTTGGAAGGGTTGGTTGGAAGACCGCAGACCCAACAGCGCCGCCGATCCTTATAAAGTAGCAGCACGAATTATTAAAACGGTAAAAGCTGCAGAGGCTAGCGCCTTGCCGAAAACGAACGCCAATTTTGCTGAGTCTCTCGTTGCTTAACGCGATAATTCTTAAAGTCAAAATAAAAAGAGCACATAGAAGTGCTCTTTTTATTTAGGCAGGTTGTACCAACTTTTTTGTTTGGGTTGTTTTACTCCGTTTATCGGATAAGTATTTTTCGTGTATGATCGTATGCATCGGTTTGTTATACACCTTGCTCTCTACCCAGGATATCCAATCCAGGTAAACAAATACCCTTGTCTGGAAACGATTTCTTTCGAAGTGCTTCACTTTCTCCAGGAACTTCTCGAGCTCCGTCTTCATCCTATCTCGCGGAATGTAAAACGAGCGGCGTAGGAATTTCAATATTTCTTCTTCAAACGAAGTGAGGTTTTCCATCTTAGCCATAAACCGGTAAACCGATTTGGATAAATACTCCATCAACTCAAAATTGCCTAGCTCATAATGCGCAATCAAATGGAGCAGCCTCGCATAACATTGGAGATCATAGCGCAATCCAACGTTGTCGTTGACAATTTTCTGCAAATAGTCAATGCAGGTGTCATAGTCCTCACTCCCAAAATACAGGCTTGCTATCTTATAATTGAAAACCATCTCCCTGTGCGGATCTATAAACAGCGAGTATTCTTCAAGTTTTTCTTTGATCTCAGGAATCAAGGACAAGCCTTCTTTGAATGTTCCTCTCAAAAAATGCTGATTCAACTTTGCTTGCGCTATGTAAAGGAAGGTATGTATACGGAAATTATCATTTTCCTGCACTCTTTCGGTTTTGGCAAAACTCTCCAGTTGCTCTAAGGTTTCTGAAAACCTGCTATGGTTGCGAAGGTCAAAATGAGAATTAAGGAGGTTGTGCAAGCCTTTAATGTAGTGCCCTGTCTCCACCCGCTTCATTAATGGAATTTCCTCGAACAGGTCTACCCATTTCTGGGTATAACGATAATATTGAAGAAAGTCCTGCCTTATAAACGCATACCAGGTATAACTCTGGTATAAGTATAGACGTTCATAAAACCCGGTTTCATTCCATGAGCCTTCAGGTAAATTGTTTTTCAAGAATAACTTGATCTCGGTTTCGTCACCTTCGTTTCGCGCATGACCATGTTTTATATACCAACTATATAGTTGCAATGACAAGTTGGAAAGCCTGGCGACCATGTCGATTTGCCTGGACACTCTTACAGCTTCTTCAGACAGGCTTTCTGCCCTGTCCTGCATACTCCGGGTTATGTGTAGCGTTTCAATTCTCTTTTCCAGTGCAATTAGTTGATTCAAGAAGGTGAACTTGTGATTCGCCCTGGCCGTTTCCTTCGCCTTTTCTAAAATCTTGAGGCTTTGAATAAACAAACCTTTTTTGTAAAGAATATGGGCATAGTCGAATTGCTCATTTAACTGCAAATCAATACTCTCTGCACTCTTTAGCAGTCGAAGACTTGCCAATATCTGCTTATATAAGTGGGCCTTTAAATTAGATAATTGAATTTTCTGTATAGAAGGGAGCTTTTTCAGAAGAACTTTCTCGTCATACTCATTCATCTTATCCAGCGCATCGAACAGTTGGACAATTTTCAGGTTCTCATTCGAGGAACTTCGCTTGATATACAATTTAAAATGTCGCTTCTCCGCTTTTTCCAACGAGTGGATTAATTGATATAATATATCGGTAGAACGTTTGGACATAATTCATCAAATTCAATAGGATCCTTTACTGTCAACAATTGTGTCAAAAACACATTTGTTTTGACGTCATCAATTTACAAAAAATTTGGCCTGTAAATAAGTGGTTGACAATATACCTTAGCAGCGAAGTTAATTCATAAAGCAAGCAATCGTGGAGCAAGAAGCAAATCGTAGCACCCAATTAGCAAAGACTTAAGAATCTCTATTCATATAGCAAGCAATCGTTAGCGTCCGCTGTGTCTACAGTGGACTTTTATTTTCCACTGTAATTGGGTGTGCAATTATAGGCTTTTTCTAAGAAAAAAATAATGATTTGGTAATGATAAAGGGTAGGAGGAATTCCGCATAAGCCTACACGATGTAACCGAATAGATTATCATCTTTATTTATCTCGGTGTAGTTAATATGGTATTTATTAAGCTTGTCAACAAGCGACTCGTAGTCTTCTTTGGATTTTAATTCGATGCCAACGAGGGCGGGGCCGGTTTCTTTGTTGTGTTTTTGAATGTATTCGAAACGTACAATATCGTCGTTCGGGCCGAGGACGTGGTTTACAAATTGTTTTAGAGCACCCGGTCTTTGGGCGAAGCGAATCAGGAAATAGTGCTTGAGTCCTTCATATTGGAGGGACCTCTCTTTGATTTCCTGCATACGATCAATATCATTGTTGCTTCCGCTGACAATGCAAACAACGTTTTTCCCTTTGATATCTGTCGAATAGGCATCCAGTGATGCAATGGAAAGAGCACCGGCAGGTTCAACAACGAGTGCGTCTTCATTATATAATTTGAGGATCGTCGAACAAACCTTTCCTTCTGGTACCAAATGCATTTCGTCCAGGACATTCCTGCAGATCGAATAAGTGAGTTCGCCGACACGCTTTACAGCTGCACCATCTACAAAACGATCGATATGTTCAAGTGTCACCGGATACCCGGCCTCAAATGCAGCCTTCATTGATGGAGCCCCTTCAGGTTCGGCTCCGATAATCCTGGTCTGCGGGGAAAACGTCTTGAAGTAACTGCCTACACCAGAACTTAAACCACCGCCGCCAACAGGAATAAACAGGTAATCAACCTTCGATAATTCGTCCAATATTTCTACGCCTACCGTTGCCTGCCCTTCAATAATTCGAGGGTGTTCAAACGGCGGAATGAAAGTCATACCATTACTTTCGGTGTACTCTTGTGCGGCCACGGAGCAGTCGTCGAATGTATCACCGACAAGTTGTATTTGGATGAAGCCTTCGCCAAAAAACTTTGTTTGCTGCACCTTCTGTTTTGGCGTTATAATGGGCATGAAAACTACACCGGGCACCCCCAGTTTCTTACAGCTGTAGGCAAAGCCCTGTGCATGGTTTCCCGCGCTGGCGCAAACGACCCCTTTCTGCAATTGTTCTTTCGTCAGGCTACTCATCATATTGTAGGCGCCACGCAACTTGTAGGAGCGAACGACCTGCAGGTCTTCTCTCTTGAGAAAGATATTGCAGCCATATTTCCTGGATAAACTGTGGGAGAAAACCAGTGGTGTTTTAATAACCACTGGTTTTAACCTCTCTACAGCTTTGTTGAAATCCAGATCAACTTTTATGGCAGATGAATCAATCATTATAAAGCGGGGATGAGAATTTCAATTTCTCATATCTTTTGTCTTTAGACT
>DATDNL010000556.1:0-2293 GCA_036518315.1 Flavisolibacter sp.
GAAACTCATTACCTCGGGACCTAATAACCACATAGAAAACATTAGGAGAAGGCACATAAGTAAGTTTCGCAGTGAGGGTGACTGCCCAATAATCAGTAATCAATAATTAATGATTTCATTAAAACTACACCTTCTCAATCACCATTGCGCTCGCTCCGCCCCCACCGTTGCAGATGCCGGCAGCGCCGTATTTACCGTTGTTTTGATCCAGGACGTTGATCAGGGTGACAATGATCCTTGCTCCGCTACAGCCAAGAGGGTGACCGATAGAAACCGCGCCGCCATTCACATTAACCTTAGCCGGGTCAAGGTTCATCTTTTTAGTGTTCACTATGCCAACTACACTAAAGGCTTCATTCAGTTCTACATAATCGATTTGGTTCATCTGCAGTCCCGCTTTTTTTACGGCGGCTGGTACGGCAATGCTAGGCGTGGTTGTAAACTGGACAGGCTCCTGCTCAGCGTCGGCATAACCGCGAATAATAGCAATGGGCTTTATGCCGAGTTCCTTTGCTTTATCACTGCTCATCAAGACCACGGCAGCAGCACCGTCATTCATGGTACTTGCATTGGCCGCTGTGACCGTACCTTCTTTTCCGAACGCTGGTCTGAGGGAAGCAATCTTATCGAACTTCACATTCCATGGCTCTTCATCCTTGTCGACTATCACGGGGTTACCCTTTTTGGATGGAATCTCAACCGGCACTACTTCGCCTTTGAACTTGCCGTTATCCCAGGCAGCCTGGCTACGC
Source organism: Flavisolibacter sp. (assembly GCA_036518315.1). GTDB lineage: Bacteria > Bacteroidota > Bacteroidia > Chitinophagales > Chitinophagaceae > Flavisolibacter. The sequence goes on from DATDNL010000556.1 coordinate 753, forward strand.
TTGTAGCTTTCAATAGCGAAAGCATCCTGTTCTTCTCTACTAATGTTATTGTCGGTGGCACATATATCTGCAGCACAACCCATGGCAAAATCGTTATAGCAATCGGTCAAACCGTCTTTTGCCAAACCATCAATCATGCTGGTATTACCGTATTTATTTCCCCAGCGTAGATTCTCAACGTAGAAGGGAACGGAACTCATATTCTCCATACCACCGGCTACGACTATGTCACTGTCGCCAAGTAAAATACTTTGGGCACCTTGCGCAATGGCCTTCATGCCACTTGCGCACACTTTGTTTATGGTGGTGCAAACCACGTTGTCGGGCAGGCCAGCATATTTGGCCGCCTGGCGTGCAGGCGCTTGCCCAAGATTCGCTTGTAGCACGCACCCCATCAACACTTCATTTACCTGGTCGGGTTTAATGCCTGCTCTTTCAACAGCAGCTTTGATGGCGATGGCACCGAGTTTTGTTGCGGGTACATCTTTTAAGACGCCACCAAAACTTCCCAAGGGAGTGCGAACAGCAGAAACGATGAATACTTCTTTCATATAGCAAAATTAGGAGCCAAAGATAGAGGGTTGGAAGTTTTGAGTTTTGAGTTTTGAGTAGGGTTCGAGGTTGGGTCGTTTACAGGTAGTTGGAGTTTGTGGTTGGGTAATTGGAGAGTTTCGAGCTTTAGGTTTTGATTTGGTTGAATGGTTGATTAGGGAGAGACTCGCTACTACAGATGATGATTCAACATTACCTTTGAATATGTCGCAGGTTTTTCTTCGTGCAAAGTGGCTTAATCTCATTATGGCGAACTATGAAGTTGATCCCACTATTTTGAGTCAATATTTGCCAAAATATACGGAGCTTGATTTCTACGATGACACTTGTTACGTGAGCCTGGTCGGTTTTCTTTTTAAAGACACGAGGCTGAAGGGCATGGCTATCCCCTTTCACCGGACCTTCGAGGAAATCAATCTTCGTTTCTATGTGCGCCAAAAAGAAAATAACAAATGGAAAAGGGGCGTAGTGTTCTTAAGGGAGATCGTTCCTCTGCCGGCAATTGCCACAGTGGCTAATGTTGTTTATGGTGAGCATTATCGCACGCACAAGACCAAACATTTTTGGAATCTTGGAGAGGATGAATGGCATATCGAATATCATTGGAAACTGAAGAAAGACTGGAACTATCTAAAGGTGTTTGCTGAATCCAGTTCTCATCCTATTGCAGAAGGCTCCGTAGAAGAATTCATCGCCATCCAGAACTGGGGATACACCAGGGTGAACGAACACAAAACAAGTGTTTACCAGGTGCATCATGCCAACTGGCTAATTCACCCCGTACGGCACTACCACGTCCAATGCGATATTGAAAAGATGTATGGTGCAGAATTTGTTGAGCCATTGAATCAACCACCTAGATCAGTCTTTCTTGCAGAAGGTTCTGATATTTCTGTCATGAATAAAACGACACTAAATCCATAATATTAACAAGGTAAAAGAGATTGGAATTGACAACAAAACAGCATTACACACTAGTTATTATTGGA
>DATDNL010000557.1:0-4428 GCA_036518315.1 Flavisolibacter sp.
TGTCTTTTAAACGCTCCACATTCATATCCACCAGTTTCTTTTCCCATTGTTCCGGGAGCATGGCTGCAATCGTTAATAATCCCAGGGGTGGGTGCGTTGCTTTTTTGGAAATAAATTTCAGGGCGTATTTAAAACTCCAGAACGTGCGGGGGAAGGCAGGATATACCAGCAGGATTTTCATATCGTAACTAATTTTCTTGTCGAACAATTAAGTGCGTATGCCGGGAGAAGGAGTAATATCTGTTAAGGGTAGAACATAAAAATCGTTCCTGGTGGTATTGCAAAGTTAATGCATCCCCTTCCCTGCGCCAAGCTCCTTACGCTTGCACAAGCAGAAACAACTTCGGTTTGAAGAAACTACTGTTGAGAGGATAAATAAATGCGTCTCGTTAACACCAAAGCTCATTTAAATTGCCTATCTTACACAGTTGCCTGAAACGCTACCCGGATAATTTTGAATCTTACTTCAGATACCTTTAAGACCCTCTGTTCCTCCTTGTTTCCGTTCCAGCTTCAATTTCTTATTTAGCAAATATGTTTTACTACCAAAAGTTTTCGGTCACCCATTCAGAGCATTTTACTCCTGCAACATTTACCCAATTCGAAGTCAGTATTCGACAGGTTGTTGAGCAATTGTCAAGTGAGCCAGCCGCCAAAATCGACATGATCATTTCTTTTGTTAGAGATCACAGGATCGAATGCGATCTCGCAAAAGACCATCCAGACCTTGCAACTTTAATATCAACAAGATCGTTGCCGTTGCAGTTAATAGAAGATTTATTTGAAGCAGCGAACAAAAATCCGGTTTTCAAAATGGAGCTTGAGCATCATATTAGGAGCTGCTTTGCGATCGTCTCATCTTTAAATGTTCCCGAACAAAAAAATTGACACCATGAAAACAACAAATGAAGTATCGTCTGTTACTGTTCCGGTAACATATTATAAGCCTAACAATGTAACAACCGAGGAAGCCGTTGGTTTTACTATTTCGAGGAACAATAACCGCTTCAAAGCAATACCCTGGCTTACAAAAGAAGAACGGAAGCAAACGGGATTGCCAGAAGAGCTGGAGTTTGTTTATTATAACTATTGTATTGTAGAAGCTAACAATATGGAAGAAGACTCATTGAACGCCATCAAACAAATCATCCAGGAACTGGAAGCACTGGACTACTTTGACTAACTAAGACAAAATAAAATTATATGATATCAACTTATGAATTAAGACTCGGAAACTTTATACTGGTCAATCACGACCTTAAACAGGTTTCCGGGATTGCCAGCAAAACAGTATTTGCTGTTGATGCCGAAGAGACTAATCAGGAAGCAGCATCTGAAGTCAGCCAGGAAAATATTAATCCCATTGCCTTATCGGATGATGTGTTGAAAGAATGTGGCTTCGTATTTCACGACTATTTTAAATTCTGGCAACTGATCACAACCGGTATTCGTTCCGAAATGAATATCAGTCCTGACTATGAAGTGATTGATTTTATGCGTAAGCCTATTTTGAAGAAGCTGACTTCACTCCATCAATTACAAAACATTTACTTCATGCTTAAAGAGAGAGAACTAAAGTTGGACACGAAGGCACTCTCGAGGGATAGTAAAAAACTGGCCGCAGCTAGCGTCAACTGATCCAGGAATTATTTTCGCGAACGAAATCCTGGTCTCTTATATAAGTGGTAACCGTTTGCAGAACTTTAAGCTTCTGCCTGATTTGATTCTCGAACTCGTGATGAAACCTGCTTTTCATTATTTCACTCAGGGCATTTTCATAACTGTTCGTCGCTTCCTCATATAGCCCCATATTTTCTGCCTTTATCCCTTTTGCGAATAACTGTTTTGATAATGAAGTTCTTCTAAGAAGAAAATGCCTCACTACTAAAAAGGAAACCCCAAGTAGCAGGAAAAAATAGACAAAATAATAAAGCGGCATAAAATAGTATTGACTCTTCTGTAAGGTGATTTTATTTGGGCAGATTGCCCCTCTAAAAACCAGGGTTCGCTGAATTAATGTTACTAACTAACTCTGAAAATAGAATCTATCGAACCCAAGCATAAGCTCTCTGAATTGAATCCATGAACTTCTGTTGGCAAGGTTGACATTATCCATCTCTAATTGAATGTATTTACAATTGCTGCCAGACAACAATTTCAGATCATTATCATCTGAGATAATCAATGCGTCATTAGAGGTCTTTATTTTATTCTGAAGTATTTCCATTTCCCTCCTTTCCACGTCCGGGTTAATAGTTTCCGCAGTAACAAACTTTAATTGAAGCAACCGTAATTGCCTTTTCAAAGCGTCTGTGCTGATCGGTCCTTTTGTAAACTTAATACAGGTTGTAACCAGGAATACAATTAATGCGCCCAATCCAACAATCAATAAAACCTGTGGTAAAATAGTAATCAACATCTCTGCAAACCTAATCCTAATTCACTTACGGATTGTTGTAGAATTAGTGACTTATGTTGCAAAATTCATTTTATTGATATTAAATCGCACTTCAAACCTATCATTTATAGTTCATACACAGCGGCCTCGTAAGGCTGAAGGGAGTTATTGAAACTTCCCTTGCCATAATTATCGATTAACAACTTCGCCTTACTCAAATCCATTCCCGTATTCACATTTGCAGCCGTATTGGTGAAATTTAGAAGTACCAGTAGTTTCTTTCCCTTCCACTCACGCGTATACGCATATACAGATGGATTGTCTTTATCTACGAGAGAGTATTTACCATACGTCAGCGCTAAATTATTCTTTCGCACCTGGATGAGTTTCTTAAAATAATTCAGGCAACTGCCACTGTCCTTCTCTTCAGTGACAACGTTCACTGTTATGTAATCGGGATTCACTTTCAACCACGGCTTACCAGTCGTAAAACCGGCATTCGGACTATTGTCCCATTGAAACGGCGTACGGCTGTTATCACGTGCCGTTATCTTTTGATCATTTAAGAACTCCTGCAGGTCACCGCCTTTGTTCTTGATCTGGGTATACATGCCGATGGTCTCTATATCCTTGTAATCTTCAATACGTTCGAATTTAATATTCTGCATACCCAATTCATCACCCGCAAAATAAAAGGGCGTCGCCCGCATGGTCAGAATGAACGTTGTAAGCATCTTTGAGGATGGTACCCGCCACTGCGGACTGTCATCGCCCCACCTGGAAAGCATTCGTGGCTGGTCATGGTTACCAAGGTAAATAGTACCCCAGCCCTTTTCGGCAAACACGCTGTCCCATTTCGAATAGACAGCCTTAAATTTTGAAAGCGGAACAAGAGCTTTGTCAAACTTTTTGAACTTACCCGGCACAAAGCCAAGACTCACCCCTTCAAAATGATAAAGCATATTCAACTCATGCCGGTCTTCATCTACGTAATTATGTGCTGTTGCGGGCGTGACGCCGGCTCCTTCGCCCACCGACATACAATTGTATTTGCTTAGAACTTCACTGTTCATTTCTTTCAAATACTTGTGCAGGTTCGGATTCGATGCGAAATATTGATCCCAACCGCCACCATATTTTTCGTCCAGTTCTTTTTGAGTGATCACAGGGAAAGTCGTGTCCTTGGCAATAAATGGAATCACGTCCATACGGAATCCGTCAATGCCCTTATCAAACCAGAACTTCATCAGGCTGTATACTTCCTGCCGCACCTTTGGATTCTCCCAGTTCAGGTCGGGTTGCTTATAGGAGAAGTAATGGAGATAATAAGCGTTTGTCAGCGAATCAAAGCGCCAACCGCTGCCATCTGCTTCAAACGAACCAGGACGAAAAGCCGGCTTACCTCTCTCAGCATTCCACCAATGGTAATAATCCCTGTAAGGATTCGTTCTCGAACTGCGGCTTTGTCTAAACCACTCATGTTCGTCGCTGCTGTGGTTGACCACCAGGTCCAAAATCAACTTAATGTTCCGGGCGTGAAGTCCTTTCAGCAAGGCATCAAAATCATCCATCGTTCCAAACTCTTTCATAATGGCCCTGTAGTCACTGATATCATATCCATTATCCGCGTTGGGTGAGGCAAAAATGGGATTCAGCCATATCACATCCACGCCGAGACTTTTCAGATAATCCAACTTCGAGATAATACCTTTCAGGTCGCCCACACCATCACCGTTGGCATCTTTGAAGCTGCGAGGGTATACCTGGTAAACCACCGCTTCCTTCCACCATTTTCGTTCAGTGCTATCGGTGCTATCCGTTTTACCGGCTGTCGTATTCGTATTTGACTGGCACGAAACAAAAACAATAGTGGTAAGTATAATGATCTGTAGCAGAAAGCTTTTAAACGAAGATTTCATATCAAGCAATTGAAGTATAAAGGCTGATCAGTAAATTTAAGAACTTACCCACAATCTCCCGCTGACCCAACAACGATAATTTCTTCTTCGTATTCAACCTGCTTAACCAAC
>DATDNL010000558.1:0-5200 GCA_036518315.1 Flavisolibacter sp.
GTAAAGATTGCGCCTGAATATGATAACGGGGTTGTGCACGTTTTGGATGCCTCAAGAAGCGTTACAGTTGTGAGCAGCCTTTTGAGTAAGGAGCAAAAGAATGACTTCCTTCACCAGACTCACAACGAGTATGGGAAGCTGCGCGAGCAGTTCCTGAATAAACAGAAGCACAAGGTTTTGATTCCTTACGAGGAAGCGGTTGTGATCAAAGAACGTTTTGACTGGAAGAATTACAAACCCACAAAGCCAGCGGTGGATGGAGTAAAAGTTTTCAAGGATTTTGATTTAGGCGCTATAGCCACATACATTGACTGGGGACCCTTTTTTATTGGATGGGAAATGCCCGGACATTTCCCCCAGGTATTGAGTGATCCTATTTTCGGTACAGAGGCTACGCGCCTGTACAAAGACGCTCAAAAGCTGGTAGAGAGAATCGTAGCAGAAAAATGGTTTACTGCGAACGGTGTGATTGGCTTCTGGCCTGCCAATTCGGACGACAAAGACAGTATAACACTTCAGACTTCGAATGGTGAAGTAAGACTGGAGTCTTTGCGGCAGCAGATGAAAAAGGCGGTGGGACAGCCATCTTACTCGTTAGCAGACTTTGTTGCACCAAAGAATAGCATCCAGGATTATATGGGTGCGTTTGCTGTGACTATACAAGGTGCACAGCATTGGATCAAGAAGTTTGCAGATGAGCATGATGAATACAATAAGATCCTCGTGCAAATACTGGCAGACCGATTTGTAGAGGCTTTTGCTGAATGCCTGCATGAAAAGACGAGGAAAGAACACTGGGGCTACGAAAAGAGTGAGACCCTGTCAAAAGAACAGTTAATAAAAGAAGAGTATAAGGGTATCAGGCCGGCGCCCGGTTATCCGGCCTGCCCTGATCACACAGAGAAGCTGAAGTTGTTTTCCCTGCTTAATGCAACTGACAACGTCGGAATTGAACTGACAGAAAGCCTGGCAATGAATCCACCTGCTTCTGTTTGTGGATGGTATATTGCCCATCCCGGAAGTCATTATTTCGGCGTTGGGAAGATAGGAAGGGATCAGCTGGAAGACTATGCTCGAAGGAAAGGAATGAGCCTCGAGGAGGCCGAAAGATGGTTGAGGCCAGTGCTCGAGTAACCTTCCCTTACATCTTGTGAGGCAGTCTCAGGGTTCGCCGCTGCTGCCTTTTGTTTTTATAGAATTCCTAATTGCACAAGGTCCTCCTTCAGTTGGGCAGGTGACTTGAAATGAACAGTCTGAAGGCCAATTTCTTTGGCAGCTTGCTCGTTGCGAAGGTTATCATCAATAAACAGAGTTTCTTCCGCCGTCAACTGAAATCTATCCAGTAGCAATTGATAGAACTCGGGGAAGGGCTTTCGCATCTTTTCTTCTCCACTTACTACTCTGCCGTCAAACCAATGTAGGAAGTCGTAGCGCTCTAAAGCTACCGGGAAGGTTTCTGCACTCCAGTTGGTCAATGCATATAGTTTGTACTTACCGGATGCTTTTAATTGTTTGAAGATCTCCACAGTGCCGTGAATAGGACCACCGAGCATTTCCTCCCAGCGCCCATAATAGGCTTCAATGTATTCTTTCCAGTCAGGGTGTTTTTCAAGTAGTTCATCAGTGGCCTCTTTTAGTGAACGCCCGGCATCTTGTTGCTCATTCCAGTCTGGAGTGCATATCTTCTCAAAAAAAAGTCTTTTTTGTTCTTCACTGGTAAACATTTTATCGTAAACATAGGCCGGGTTCCAATCTATTAATACTCCACCCAAATCAAAGATGATCGCGTCTATTTTCATATCAGGCATGCAACTCCATTTTTACCGTGCAAAAGTATAGGGGAAAGGCCAATGACAATAGATCACCACAACTTGCAGTATTATTTTCCAGATATCCAGGAACTTAGGGCACAAACGGGGAGGGTAGCAGATGTCCTGGTTTTGCGTTTGCCCCGGTATAGGTGCCAGTAGGCGTGGGCATGGCCTGGATATAAGGGAGGTAGGAAGGAGGTGCGTTTTTACTTCAGTATAACTTCAGTATAACTCCAGTATAAGTTCAGTATAACTTCAGTATAAGTGCCAGAAAGTGACCCAGAGGTATTCGATCAGGAGGAACTTATAATGAGTTATTGGTGCGTTGGTCGCGGGATACTGCGGTCATACATGATATGAATTGAACTTTGGTAAGGTTCGGCAAGAATGAGCAAGCCAGGCAGAAAACAAAGCCTTGGATGCGCCGCCAGTGATGAAGCTTGTCAAGGGGAGAAATTTTACTCAACAGTAGGATTGGTCTGTAAACCCAAAATCCCTATTATTTCACACCCTGCTACTCTTCGAGCTCCTTCCATAAAAACGCCTTTAGTTCCCATATGAATTTTGTCTCTGTGATAAATTCTTCTCTGACCAACGATTACACACATTCTTGCAGTTCCACACCTATTAACCGGTACATCATCAACTAGAATAACATTACCGTGTTCATCTTCAAATTCAGGCGAAATTATAAAGATGTTTGGGGCGTTATTATCTTCATGTACGTACCAAAAGTCAAAACGATAGCCTTGGTGTGGCAAAGTTTTTCTTCCTCCTTCCTGTTCAGTATAGAAACAGTATTTAGCACTAAAATCGGCTTTGTGGTAAAATTTTTTTTCGTAGGGTTTATGCATACCACTTTTCCTTTCCTATTTTTTATCTTGACTTGTCGCAACTGTTATATTCTTTCCTTATTTATATGTTTTGAGTGTTTTTAGCTCAATATCGGTTGCCGGGATGAAGCTGATAGCAGACCCTCCGCCGGGTACGAGGTTTAGTTTCAACGTTGTTTTACTGTCGACAATAAAGCTTTCTATTGTGTAGGCCATCGGGTTCTTTTGCCAATCAGCATTGGCTGCATCATGGTAGATCTTTGCGACGTACTTCTTGTTTGGCTCCAGGAAGCGCAAAGGCTGAGTGAAGTTTCTAGCCTGTTCATCGGTGATGGCACCAAGAAACCAGTTCGGTGCGTTTTTAGCTTTACGTGCCATAATCAAATAATCACCTGGTTCTGCCTGCAAGACTTTTGTATCATCCCAATCCACAGCTACATCCTTTATGAACTGGAAAGCGTCCATATGTGCTTCGTAGTTTTCCGGAAGGTCTGCAGCCATTTGCAGAGGGCTATACATGGTGACATACAAAGCAAGCTGCTTCGTAAGTGTGGTATGCACCTGCTCTTTCTTTTCCGGGTTATAGTAACTCATTTTGATTTGGAAGATACCTGGTGTGTAATCCATCGGCCCGCCCATGAGGCGTGTGAAGGGAAGGATGGTTTCGTGCATGGGCGGATTGCCAACACTCCAGGCATTGAACTCGTTGCCGCGTGCTGCTTCGCAAGCTACCCAGTTGGGATAGGTGCGCTGAAGGCCGGTTGGTCGAACCGGCTCGTGCATGTCGACCATAATTCCGTAGTGAGCCGTTTTTTCGGCAACTCTTACGTAATGACGAACCATCCATTGACCGTCGTGATGTTCACCGCGAGGAATAATTTTTCCAACATAGCCGGTTTTGACGCTGTTCATTCGATGGTTGATCATGAAGCGGTAAGCTGTATCCATTTGGCGCTCATAGTTAGTGGCTGAGCCAGATGTTTCGTGATGGCAAATGATCTTTACGCCTTTTGAAGCAGCATAGCGTGTAAGTTCATTCACATCGTAATCAGGATAGGGTGTTATGAAATCAAAAACATCTTCCTTCCATTTGCCAAACCAATCTTCCCAACCTGTGTTCCATCCCTCAACCAGAACGCCATCGATGCCATTTTTGGCTGCGAAATCAATGTATCGCTTCACGTTTGCTGTGTTAGCACCATGAGGCACTTTAGTTACCTGCTGAGAACCAACCTGCGATCCACTATAATCCCAGCTACTTTTGTTGACATGCATTTCCCACCACACACCAACAAACTTCTGCGGTTTAATGAAGGACGTGTTTTCAACTTTATTCGGTTCGTTAAGATTTAAGATCATTCTATTTGCGGCAATGATATCAGTGGCTTTGTCGCTCACAATGATTGTTCTCCAGGGGGTGGAAGCAGGTGTTTCGAGGTAAGCTTTATTGCCAACGGCATCGGGCACGAGCACAGAATGCAATGTGAAGGTTGATTTGTCTATCTGCAAATCCATGGCAGCATAGTTGGAGAGCGCTGCTTCGTGAATATTCAAATACAGGCCATCGGTGGTTTTCATCATCAGTGGCGTTTGAACGCCGTTATCGTTGAAAGGTGTCCTGACTGAAATGGCTATGGCTTCATTGCTGGCAGCCATGGCATGCACTTCGCTAAGCTTTGTTTCATTATAAGGATATTCGTTGCTATCGAAGTCTCCGGGTATCCAGAAGGTTTTGTGATCCCCGGTTAGGTGGAACTGGGTGTTTTCATCGTCGACAATAAAATGCCGAAACTTTTCTTGCGTGGGAAATTCATATCGGAACCCGACACCTTCATTGAAGAGGCGGAAAACAATATCCATCAAAATGCCGGAACCACTTTTGTCCTGTAAATGAAAACGTATTTGATTGTGATGGTCCCTGATAGAACTGTATTCGCCCCATACTGTGTTCCATGTTTGGTCGTAGGTAGAAGAATCAACGCTTACTAATTTGAATTGGTTCAAATTGACCGCCGGGTCTTTCAACTTCATCCCCAATGAGGAAGGCAGTATAACTGAATGCGTTTTATAGTTGAGGGAGTAAGTGAATTCTCCCGCTGCCTGTATGTTTACGTTCAAACGAATGTTCTTGTCGGGAGAGAAGGTGGTAAACTGTTGTGCGTTAGCAGCAGAATAGATGACTGAGCAGAGAAGGAGTAAATATTTCATGATCAGGTTTTTTCGATCAGCCACCACAGTTTCTTTCGTGGCTTGATCTTATAGTTTGAACGAATGTATTTGACGATGTGATGCATGGCATCGTCGATATTGTCAGTAATGAGGACAAGGTTTAGGTCTTCCTTTGAGATAGTTCCTTTTTGTGCCATTACCTGCATGGATTCCCATATATCCCTGTAAAACTCTTTTCCAAACAGTACGAGGGGAAATGTGGTAATTGTTTTGGTTTGTACGAGTGTAAGTGTTTCGAAGAATTCATCCATTGTTCCGAATCCCCCGGGCAAGATTATGAAGGCGTAGGAATATTTTATCATCAATGTTTTTCGGACGAAGAAGTGT
>DATDNL010000559.1:0-3801 GCA_036518315.1 Flavisolibacter sp.
AGGAAGCTTAATCTGCTCACCCCTTGGACCTTTCACGCGAATATTTTCGATAGTAACGATGTCGCCCGCCCTGGCATATTGCTGGAGAGATTCTTTAGCTTTTTCGGACAACAGGTTACCCTGGCATTCAAAGGTATTCAGCTTCCCTTTCTCTCCGGGCAGCACCAATGTGAAACCGACTACTTCGTACCTAATATCAAATGGCGAGTTAGCCACGTACACGCCGACGCCCGCTTGCTTACGAAGAGCTTCTCCAGGTATATAAGCTCCCGATATATATCCTCCAACAGTGGCAAAAGGCTCTGGCAGTAAGCGCACCCTAAATTTAGTACTACCTGTTAGCTTCCCATCCACATAAACGTTAACGATACAATCATCCGTTTGGCTGATAACCTTTATGTTATACAGGCCCGCACCCAATTTTGATGCACTGCCACCTCCACCATCAACAGAAATCGTTACTCTATTGTCCTCGGCAGCCGACGTGGCCACCGAAACGGGATTATCCACACCGATATAAAGCACGTTCATCTTTACTGGAGCTACTGCAACGGTTTGAGAAAAGGCAATAATTGACAGAAGTGAAAACGATGCAATGAATAAGGATTTACAAAATGCAGGAACTGGGAAAGGTTTGTTAGGTTTCATACATTCTCGATTTTGGTTGGTAAGAATATTAATATAAAAGAGAGTACATATGAAAGTTATGAACAAAACGAACAACTTTCAAGAAATAGTGGGTTTTCTCTAGCCGAGCATTACGTTGTCCGATTGGCCCTAACTGGTTGTTTCCCTTTCCCGATACACAACGATTGCTCGCGGATCTTAGAACCTATAGACAACCGCCTCATACGGTTTCAGTGTGAGCGAAGATGTGGACTTATTGTAAACTGGCGCTTCTTTATAGTTGGACAACAAAATCGTTGCGCCGCCAACATTCATAGGGATCTTCGCGTCCGCCTGTGAAGTGGAGAAGTTCAGCACAACGAGCATCTTCTGCCCCTCGCCCTCCCTTGTGTATACATAGACATTCGGGTTGTTCTTGTCGAGAAGAGTGTATTTCCCATAAACCAGGACCGCGGGGTTGTCCTTGCGGAGCTTCACCAGTTTCCTGAAGTAATTGAGGCAACTGTTTGGATCTTTTTCCTGCGCAGCCGCATTAATGGTCTTATAGTTCGGTGCCACCTTAATCCAGGGAGTACCCTTCGTAAAGCCGGCATTTGGCGTCGCATCCCACTGGAACGGTGTCCTCGAATTATCGCGACCACCAAATTGCATTCGCTTCAGGAGAGCATTTACATCACCACCGGTATTTTTAAGTTGCTGGAACCTGTTTAGCGTCGGCACATCCTTGAAGTCTTCTATTTTTTCAAAACCAGCGTTAGTCATTCCCAGTTCATCGCCGTTGTAGTAATAAGGCGTTCCGCGCATGGTGAGAATGAAAGTAGAAAGCATCTTGGACGACACTTCACGGAACTGCGGGCTGTCATTACCAAAGCGGCTCACCATTCGCGCCTGGTCGTGATTGGCAAGAAAGATAGAAAGCCATCCCTTGTTCGCAAAAGCACTGTCCCATCGAGTGAATACTTCCTTAAAATGCAAAAGACTGTAGCCCTCGGGTTTGGCAATATCCACTCCTTCAAATGCATAGGCCATATTAAGCTCACGACGATCCTCGTCCACAAGATTGTGCGCATCTTCGAATGAATTGCCGGCTCCTTCTGCCACACTCATCACATCGTATTTGCTCAACACTTCCTTATTCATCTCCTGGAGGTATCCATGTAAATTGCCCTGCATGGCGTAATACTTCACAAAGTCCTTCTCAAATCCTTTCGGAAATTGCGGGTAAGTTGTATCCTTAGCTACAAATTGGAAAGCATCCAACCGGAATCCGTCAATTCCCTTGTCGGCCCAGAACTTCATGATGTCATATACCTCGTGCCTTAGCTTTGGATTCTCCCACTTCAAGTCAGGTTGTTTACGCGAAAAATAATGAAGGTAATAAGCATTGGTAACCGAATCGTATCTCCACGCATCATGATTGACATCGAAAAGGCTATACCGGTAAGGCGGCTTCCCATTTTCTGCATTCCACCAATGGTAATATTCCCGGTATGGACTGTTGCGCGAACTGCGGCTCTGTTTGAACCATTCATGTTCATCACTGCTATGATTTACCACCAGGTCCATCACCAGCTTGATGCCTCGCTGGTGTAATCCTTTTAGTAGTGCATCAAAATCGGCCATCGTTCCAAAATCCTTCATGATATTGCGGTAGTCACTCACATCATAGCCGTTATCATCATTAGGGGAACTATAAATCGGGTTAAGCCAAACGGCAGTAATGCCAAGACTTTGCAGGTAATCAAGACGCGAGATAATGCCTTTCAAATCACCAATGCCATCACCATTATTGTCCTGGAAGCTCCGGGGATAGATCTGGTAAACGATGGCTTCCTTCCACCACTTTTTACTTTCAGGCATAGTACCGGTGTTGGTTTGGCCCTGGATCACATTTAAGAAGGAAAATAGTATCGTGCAAATAGCAACGAAGGGATAGTGGCGACGCATATGGCTGTTTTTTTGCAACCAGTTACAACTAAAGTTGCATCTACATGAAATTACAACAATACGCCTTCAATCCACGCAGGCGAAAAAGGAGGAACTTCGCATTCCAAAATGTGTCCCTGGTGATTGGGGGCTAAGGATTTAATCTTTTAAAATACTCGCCTATGGTTTCATTGTTGGCCTTCACCCTTCCTTCACTGAAACCAAAACTTACTTCATCTTTGCCCTCTTTCAATTGCTGAAATATCGACTCTACAAAATCACTTACAGGCGGGGCCGCATCATGTATGCCTTTGCCGCCAAGATCCGTATTTAATGCAGGAGGTATCACTTCAACGACTTCAACATTCTTCTCCTTCAAAAGATAGCGAAGCGAGAGGGTGAAGGAGCGGAAGAATGCCTTCGTGCTGCAATAGACAGGCACCTTTGCCAATGGTACAAATGCGAGTCCCGAAGTAACGTTTACGATGGTATCGACGGATGGCAGCTTCAGAAACAAGGAAGTCAAATGAACAGGTGCGAGGACGTTGATAGATACTTCCTGTTTAGCTCTCTCATAAAAATCATTATCCGTCACATTCATCCAGTTTTGAATACCCGCATTGTTGACAAGAACATTTAAGTCGCTATGCTCGGTTCGTATCCACTCATACAACTTCATCCTTTCATCTTCAATAGAAAGGTCACAGACCCTTGTAATCACCGAAGGAAACTTAGATGCCACTTCTTTCAGAACATCTTCCCTCCTTCCGCAAATAATGACTGTATTGTTTTCCTTGATGAATCTTTCCGTAAGGCCCAGGCCAATGCCACTTGCACCACCTGTAACGAGTATTTTATTGCCGCTCAGTTTCATTGATTAAGATTGAGCGGCAAAAATAGAGAGAGAAATTGTGTATTCAACGCGCAACACGATGAGCCTGCTCCCATCACTCATTATCATCACTCATTACTCATCACTCACCATTGACATCTCACATCTTTACCGTTTGCCGCTTGCTCTTTTCAATGCCCTGCATTCACCACCGCCCCCATCACTTATTACTCATCACTCATGAGTCTTCTTCCCTCTGTAATTTCCAAACCCGCCCACCTTGGGGCAAGCTTTTTGTGGTCTTTTATTTCCCTATTTTTTTCATTCTAAAACCTTTAAAGACTATGGCAGACAATAACAAAAACTGGAACAACCAGTACCAACAATCAAATAACGATTGGGATCAAAACCGCAAT
>DATDNL010000560.1:0-2435 GCA_036518315.1 Flavisolibacter sp.
ACGAACAAGCGTCTGCCTGTCAGTTCCCGTTCCAATAATTGTGGTTTGATTGACACCACTCCCTCGTAGTATGATACCCGACGAAGACAGTCTTAGCTGCCCATCCACTTTGTAAACCCCTTTCTGCAAAAGCACAGCCCCGCGTACACCATTTTTATCTAATGGCAATGAGGATACATAATCAATTGCCGATTGAATGCGCAGCGTCGCATCACCACCGGACGGCGGAACTACAACCTTTACGGGAACGCTTGGAATTGATTTCTCTCCCGCCATATAACCGGCATAGGAAAAATCAGGAACTCGGTTACCTAAAGAATCGGGAGTATATACTATTTGTCCATTCTGCTGGACAATGATGGGTGTTAAGGGTTTTTGTTTTTGATTCTGTGCAAAAACAAAACAGGAAGATAGGCAGGCCGCCAACAAAATTGTGCTACGCCCTATCTTCCTGCTATTTAGAAGGTCATTCACTATTTAATTCCGTTAGAGTGTCCACAAAACTATTTAGTTGGATTTGATTTTACAGTAGTAGTTTTTATGGAAGTACCATTCGCGGTAACATTCTTCACATCAACAACACTGTTCAGGTAGTCTTCAATGTTTGAATAACCGCTCTTTGTTATTAGGGAAGCATCATTGGCATTCTTTGGATTCAAGCCATGCTTAACTTCCCAATCATCAGGCATACCGTCATTATCCGAGTCTTTGTAAGGCGTTCCGGCATAAACCGGGTAACCACCCACCTGCGATGGATCAGTGATGATGCCGATCTTATACGAGTCGATTGGTAAACGGCGATGTTCGAACTGCTTTTCAGGCAGCTTCACGTTTGGAATGTAACTAATCTTACCTGTTCTTACCTGCTGAGTGATCCTTTGATCCACGGCATCTCTTTTTGGCAAAGTTGCGCCGGCATTCGACAGTACATATTGATAAGCGTCTTGAGCCGACATGATCGTCAACTGTGGCATCGGCATTGGCTTATTGACTTTCATGTAGTCTGTATACTTGTCCGTATTCGGCAACTCTTCCACCTGCACGCCACCAGCCCAGTTGTTCTTTGTGATTTCGGGATAACCATCCATGATATTGCCGTCAACATAGCAACGTCCGAACACAAGGTATTTGAGTTTGCTCCTGCCAGCCTCCGGTTTCAAAATGCGATGTCCCACCGTGTTGTGTGGAGTAGCCGGGCCCGGCTTGAAATAGTTATTGATGATATTGAAAGACGCTCTGTAATCACCGCCATCGATGGAGCGGTGCACCCAGTTGAAAACTACATTGTTCACGAAATTGAAAATGCCGTTCCAACCAACGGAAGGATTACGACCCGTATTATCAGCCCACAGATTACGCATGAACGAGCAATTCTCGCCACCAAGGGTAGAACCAAATGCATGATTCCACGTGTCGAGAGATTCTGAGAATATCGAGTTTTGAATGGTAATGTTCGCCGTTCCAAATTTATCCTCAATCTTGCCCGTGCTATCGTTGTACATGTGACGGTACATCGACATGTTTTCATCTAATCCCCAACTGGCAGATACGTGATCGACCATGATATTTCCTACGGGGTTTCCACCAATGGCATCATCTCTTCTTCCCACGTTCGTTTCTCCACGTCTGAAACGCATGTAACGAATGATCACATCGTGTGTATTCACCCAAACTGTTTCGCCGGCAATACATACGCCGTCTCCCGGCGCTGTTTGCCCTTCGATAGTGACATAAGGCGCGCGAATGATCACGGGCGTCTTTAAATGGATGATTCCGGCAACGTTGAACACAATAGTCCTCGCACCTCCCTGCTCACATGCCCAGCGAAAACTTCCCGGGCCATCATCATTCAGATTCCTTACGACGTACACTTTTCCACCACGGCCACCAAAGCTGTACTTGCCGCCACCCTCTGCTCCAGGAAAAGCGGCAATATCAGCTTGCGGCAAATCCGTTGGACGTGAAGCCCACGGTATATAGGGTTTTCCGTTTCTTGCTTCTGCATCAATGATTGGATAAGCAACCGCCCATGCCGAATCAGAATGCTTTCTTGCTGCCTCTAATAACGAGTCGGACCATTGCTGAACTGGCGCGGGAATCTTCGGATATTGAGCCCTTACTGTCGTGGCCATCCCGACAAGCGATAACGCAACTACACTGGTTTTTAAGAATTTACTTGTCATCAATACTAGTTTATTCAATTAAGTTTAAAAATCAATCAAATGCTGCGCATTCTTATAATCGTTGTTGAGATAGTCTAAAGGCCGTCGAAAAAACAAAGTCGTTTAGCTCCTATTGAGCAGAATTAAAATCACCAGGTGCTCCACTGTAATCCAGCCAACCGATTGTTTGCTTCATCCACGGATTATAAGACAACACCGTACTACTTAATCCGGACAGGTAGTAATTCGGTCTGTACAAAATATTTACTGGAG
>DATDNL010000561.1:0-3133 GCA_036518315.1 Flavisolibacter sp.
GCCTATTATATAGACACCTGGCACAGATCCAGCTTTGCACTCGTTGGCTATTCATTCGGTGCTGACGTTTTACCCTTTTTTCAAAATCGTTTGTCGCCGGAGTTCGCAGCCCTGAACAGGCAAACGATTTTAATGTCACCGTCCAGGCGAACAGACCTTGAAATACACATACTGGGTATGATCGGCTGTGAATTGAGACGCGGATACAGCATACCCAAGGAAATCAACCGGATGAAAGGCCCAGTAACAGTCTTCTTTGGTACAGCAGAGCACAAGTTTCCAATGAAAGACATCACATCATCTAACATCCATTTCGCTTTCTTCCCGGGAGGGCATCATTATCGCAGCGATGTTGACCAGGTGGTGAGTTGTTTAACCGATACAATTCGATAATTAATAATATAGATTGCCTCATGCAGAGTTGCAAAAGAAAATATGGGCAGATAAATAAGGGGCTTGTATCGGTCCTGCTTCTTACACTGCTTTTGGCAAATCGCGGTTTCTCACAAGGGGCGGATAGCTCGTATGTGAGGAGATTTCAGAAGGAGAATGATGTCGAGGTCTATTCTGATTGGCGTTCCTACCGTTTGCGTTTTCTTTCCAACTCCCATGCCGGTCGCAAAGACTTTTCACTGGTTTCCAATAGTATGTTGTATACGGGTGTTAACCTTGATTATAAATGGCTCTCTATCGGTTACGGGTTCAATGTGCCGGGCACCGAAAGAGACCGGAGCGGGGCGCATCGCGACCTGTTCCTTCAGTTGAACGACATCGATCATCTTGTTATTTGGCAAGCTTATTTTAAAAAGTATAATGGCCTCTTAGAGCCCGTGTACACGAGCCGCGATCCTGACCGTTTTAGCATCATGAGTAATCATTTCAATCGATACACAGGCATTCACGTTTATGATGCAGGCGCTTTCTTTTTGTATCCTCTTAATCACAAAACGTTCTCATACAACGCCGCGCAATATTTAAACCGGCAGCAGTTGCGTTCTTCGGGTTCGGTGCTCTTATCGTTCAACCCATTCTATCACCAGGTAAAGGTCAGTGACAGCCTGCCGGGAATAAGCGATACAAAAGCACTTCATTTCCTCACCTCTTTTCCACAATGGATCACGGGTGCTTTTAGTTTAGGGTATGCTTATAACTTCATTGGCTACAATGGTAGGTTGAGTGTAAGTCCTGAATTTGATATGGGATATGGAGTTTCCCGGTTCCTTAAACCCTCCTTACAATGGCACAACGCTCTACAATATAACGTGGTTGTCACTGTTGGCTATAGTTCCCCTTTGTTCTACTCCTACCTTACCGGTTATTATCACAATTTCAAAAGCAATCTCCCGCAGGAAGGCGTCGCCGAACTCAATTCAGGCGTCTCACTTACTTGTGGTTATCGCATCGGGAGTCTGAAGAAAAAAATATTACAATTGTTGTGATGCCAGTGATTGGCGATTTCATTTTACCAACGCGATTACACCTTCAAGAATGCTGAAAATGGGTGATGCTAACTACAAATAGCTCAACCACCACTTATCCCTGTGTGAACTCTTATACCTGTCGTACCATTTGCATAGAAAGTAGAGTATAACAATGAGCGATGCCCAAACCGCGTACACGACACCGAGAGAGAAACCATAACCATGAAGTTTCGGCTCGAGTGAAATCCACGTGCTGAAGTTTACCATATCGGTCCAGTGACGGCCAGAAATTATGGCCGCCAACAAGGAACCGATATGAATGAGATAGAGATGCACTAAATAATAGAACATGGGCACCCGCCCGATCGTTTTGATGGCTTGAGGGAGACGTCCGTGAACATTTTCACTGATCGAGAGAAAGACAAGACCCGGTCCGATGGTCATCAAAAGATATAATAATGAAGGAGGGTATTTGGTTACTTTCAGGAACGAGAACAAAGTGTACAAGGCGGTGCGTTGTTCTGACCATTTGGATGAATCTCCATATAAGTTGGTATAACGAATAATAATAAATAGCAGGATAGATCCGAGGCCGAGGTACATCAACAAGCGTTTCCTTTTTTCCGCATTAGTGTCCTTCTTATAAATGCTGCCAAGGCAGTAACCAAGTGCCATTACGCCAATCCATGGAACCAGGGGATAGCCTACAAGAATATTAAAGTTGCCCAGTTTGAAGAAGTTGAATTGGTGCACTACGGACCATCCAAACGATGCTGCCACCGGGCTGCTCACATGTACAGTGTCCAGCAAGTTGTGTCCAAATACCAACATTAAACCAATAGTTAACATCGCCCATTTAGGTAGATGACTAAAGCCCGCAAGGAAGATCATGCTCCAGCCGAGCGCCCATATCACACCAAGTAGCTGGGTGGTAAATGTTGGATTAAAGAACCAGGCAAAGCAGACAACTGTAAGTTCCAGGAATACCAGCCACAAGCCGCGTGTAGCCAGGAAACGAGTGAGGTAGGCTTTCCCTTTTCTTTGTCCAACCAACGATGCGGAAATACCACTGAGGAACATAAACAGCGGTGCGCAATAGTGGGTTATCAATCGCGTGAAGAATAATAGGGGTGTGGTGGTCTGGAGGTTCAATGGATCGTCGGTAAAGGCCGCCGCATGAAAATAGTCGCGTACGTGATCGATAGCCATGATGATCATAATGAGACCACGGAGCAGGTCAATCGACTCAATGCGATAACTGGCTGTTGTTTTTGGACTTCCCTTAATAAAGACGGGAGTAGCAGTGCTAATGTTTGGCATGTTGTGTTTTGTTGGTGACCGGAAGACTTTTCGGGAAAGCTTCAAAGGGGAGGGGTAGACTTAAAGATAACAATATTTATAAGGGAAAGGAATGTGAGAACAAACACTAGCGTATTTGCCCGTTTCAACTTTCAAAACGCTCTTATTCAATCCGGGATGTCGAATAAAAAGGGCCGGTGGAAACCGGCCCTTGTACATCCTAAAAAATTGCTTGAGTAGATCAAGGGCAACTTTTTATGCTGCATAGTTACAACCAGGGTTGTTCAATTCTCTTAATTAAATACTAATTATCCCTAAACAATAGTAGAGCTTCGGCTGTTGACAAGCTACTAGACAACGAATAACTTCCTTGCTGACCTATCATCGATTGTCATTATAAACTACACCGTGTG
>DATDNL010000562.1:0-3611 GCA_036518315.1 Flavisolibacter sp.
TCCAGAACAGGACCGATCTGAACGTCGGCTTGAGCAAACGTCTGTTAAGCGATCGGCTCAAGATCTCTGTAGGAAATGATTTCCAGTTGCAAGGACCGCAAACGACCAGACAGCAAAATAGCATCGTCGGGAACTTTGCAGTCGATTACCAATTAAGTCGGGATGGCCGGTACATGTTGCGCTTTTTCCGCCGCAATCAATACGAAGGAGTAGTTGACGGCTACATCATTGAGACCGGCCTGAGCTTCATATTATCGGCAGATTACTATAGGCTTATGGATCTCTTACACAAGAAGCGGCAGAAGGTGACGCCAAATGGAACAGAACAACAAAAGAATGGATCTAATCAAACCACGACTTCAATGAAATGAACCGGATGAAGAACTTTTTAATCGTATCATCATGTGTAGTGGCATTCGCAAGTTGCAGTCCAACCAAGCATTTGCCTCCAAATGACAAACTATACACAGGCGCTACTGTCACTGTAACCGGTCCCTCATTGACAACGAGGGAAAGGAAAGAACTGAAGGAGGGCCTGCAAGGCTTGACAAGGCCTAAGCCGAATTCTAAGGTTTTGGGTGTCCCGGTGAAACTGATGGTCTACAACATGTTCTACGGAGCTAAGAAAGGTCTGTTCAAAAACCTCAGAGACAAATTCGGTCAGCCTCCGGTTTTACTGAGCCAGGTCGATCTGCCGGCTAACATAAAACTGCTTCAGACCTACTCGGAAAACAAAGGATACTTTCATGCCCAAACAACAGGAGATACTGTAGTTAGAAGAAAAACCGCATCGGCACACTATAAAGTGAACACGGGCGATCGCTATCACATTTCGTCTGTTCACTTCCCCGGCGATAGTAGTCCACTATCAATGGCCATGGCAAAAACGGCAAAGAACTCATTACTCAAGCCGGGCGATCCATTCGACCTCGAGGTAATTCGTGGCGAAAGAACAAGACTGGATGCCATAATGAAGGAGAAAGGGTTTTACTTCTTCGGTCCTGATTATTTATTGGTTAAGACCGACAGTTCCATCGGCAATCACATGGTCGATATGTACCTGACCTTGAAGCCCGGCACACCCACGGAAGCACAGCAGATCTATCGTATCAATGATGTCTTTATTTACAGCAATTACAGTCTGAACACTGCTCGCCGTGATACCTCTATGGCCAATTCACGCTTTGTCAATGGCTATCACATAGTTGATCGTAAAGAGAGGTTTAAGCCCTTCGTGTTCGAAGAAGCCATGCAGTTCAGGCCCGGAGACATCTACAATCGCACAGCTCACAACCAGACGCTCAATCGTTTGATCAATCTGAATGTCTTCAAATTTGTAAAGAATCGTTTTGAAGTGGTTCCCGGTGATTCGGCAAAATTGGATGCTTATTACTATCTCACACCTCTGCCACCCAAAACCATACACGCCGAAGTAAGTACAGTCACCCGGCAGAATAATCTCAACGGTTGGCAATTCAACCTGGGATGGAAACACAGGAATATATTGCGCAGCGTCGTACAGGCGAATGTCACCGCTTACATTGGTTCCGATGTGCAATTCAGTGGTGCTTTTAGTGGCTATAACACCTATAGAACTGGCGCGGAAGCCAATCTGAGTATTCCCTTAATAGTAGTTCCATTCCAAACCCTCCACGTAAAAGGTCCGTATGCTCCGCGAACATTAATTCGTCTGGGCTACGACGTTTTGAATAGGGCCAAACTGTACACGCTCAATTCCTATCATTTTGAGTACGGATACACATGGAAGAAAAACCTTCAACGGTCGCACGAATTTTACCCGATCAGTGTTACTTATGCCCAACCGCTCAACGTTACGCCCACCTACATCAAATTGCAGGATAGCCTTGTTGGTTTATCTCACATCATCGACCAGCAATTTATTTTGGGCAGCCGCTATGAATATCTATACAACCAACAGGCTAATGGCGTACAGCACCTCAACTCCTGGTATTTCGACCGCAATGTTGACATCTCCGGAAATGTCGCAGGTCTCTTGATGGGAGCCAACGTAAAGAAGGGCGACACGGCTAAACTGTTTGGAACTCCTTTCTCTCAATATGTAAAAGGAGAAGCTGACGTTCGTTACTATCGTAGAATTGGCTTAAAATCGACTTGGGCCAATCGCATCGATATCGGCGTCGGAATTCCATATGGTAACTCAACGCAACTGCCTTATGTCAAGCAGTTCTTTGTCGGCGGAAATAATAGCTTGCGCGGATTCAGAAGCCGTTCCGTTGGCCCGGGTACTTATTTTCCAAAAACAACTTCTGGCAAGCCCAGTTCCATCGTTCCTGACCAAACGGGTGATATCAGGCTCGAAATGAACACCGAGTTTCGTCCGCATCTCACTGGCCCATTATACGGCGCTCTGTTCCTCGAGGGTGGTAACATATGGCTGATGAATGATAGCACATACACACAAAAGCCGGGGGCACAATTCACCAGCCAATTCTATAAACAGTTGGCCGTTGACGCGGGCGTGGGACTTCGCCTTGATATAACACTTTTCGTCATTCGTTTCGATGTGGCCTTCCCACTTCGTAAACCATGGGCAATTCCACCTTCTGTGCTTAGGGATATTAATTTCACCGATCCAGCCTGGCGCCGGCAGAACATTGTATATAACCTTGCAATAGGATATCCATTCTAATGAGCTTTAACCGAAAACCTATCTTCTGAAATGTTGACGATTGAAGCGGTGCCGTAGAGCACCGCTTTATTCTGTATTTCCTCCTTCCCTTGTCTCCTCGCTTCAGTACCTTGCTACTTTTAATTTCTTAACCTGTCACTTCCTGGAGAGTCCTCCAAAAGATCCGGCTTAAAAAGAAAGGGAGGTGACTTTTAAACGAGATAATCGACTCATTGAAAAGATGACAACTGTTTTAAAATAAAATGCTGAATCATTGTTCCCTGCGAACTTCTTTTATATAATTGCAGGAGTGGTATGGACACTTCCATTGGCTTCCCGCAAAATGTCAATTTTCAATTCTACCGCGCATTACTTATAGGTACTTTATAGGAACTTAACCTGCTGGAAAAGTGTGGTCCAACTGTAGTCCAACTGTGGTCAAATTGTACCCTAAAGCGTACCGCACCCCAAGCTGAACCGATGCACCACTAAAGCAAACCCGATGGGTAGTCTACTTGAACATTGAAAATTCAACATCTTGCTCCTATAAACGACCCAACATCGAACCTCGAACCAACTCAAAACCCAAAACTTAAAACTGTAAACTTTTAGCTGTAACCAGTAAACGACCCCAAATACAAACTACAACCAGTTCAGATTCATAATGTCTTTAGATATTCAATCACAGCCTTCCTTTCTTCATCACTTAACTTGTCGCCAAAGTAGTGTCCATAATTACCGTAGCCGGCGAGAGTTGTATTGTAAACAGATGTATTCCCCGGACCTTCCTCAACCTTAAACTTCCACCCCGGATTTGCATAATCATATTCAGGCTTGTCAAAGTTCCGCGACCAGTACTTAGGTCTTAGCTTGCTATTCAACAAAGCTTCTAAAGTCGGTACGGAACCATTGTGTAAATAAGGTGCCGTAATCCAGATACCATCCAGGGGCGGCGCGATAT
>DATDNL010000563.1:0-4288 GCA_036518315.1 Flavisolibacter sp.
TGCATATCATGGTCTATGGGGAGTTTATCCAGAGCCCACAGGTTCAATATGCAAAGCTTTTGACCGATCATCTTCCACCATCCCTGAACTCCGTCTATTTTACCAATTCAGGTGCAGAAGCCGTGGAAGGGGCCATGAAGTTGGCCAAACGCGTCACCGGCAGGACTGAAATTGTCGCCTTCAAAAACTCCTACCACGGGTCCACCCAGGGAGCATTAAGCATCATAGGCGATGAATACTGGCGCAATTCCTTCAGACCCCTATTGCCCGGCATTCAGCATCTCAGTTATAACTCCCTCGATGATTTGGACTTCATCACGGACCAAACAGCTTGCGTCATCACCGAAACCGTCCAGGCAGAAGCGGGGATCATTGCCCCACAAAAGGATTGGATACTGGCATTGCGGGAACGGTGTAAACAAACAGGAACTCTTTTCGTTCTCGACGAAATACAAGCCGGTTTTGGAAGGACAGGAAAGCTTTGGGGCTTCCAACACTTCAATGTTGTTCCAGACATCCTTCTCCTGGGTAAAGCTCTTGGGGGCGGCATGCCATTGGGCGCTTTCATCGCCAATAGAGATCTGATGAACCAATTGACGGATAACCCTGTCCTCGGCCATATCACCACCTTTGGCGGTCACCCTGTTTGTTGCACCGCTGGCATGGCGGCATTCAAAGTCTTATTAGAAAGCGAATTCGATATTGCGGCTAAAGAAAAGGTCTTCAAATCACTCCTTGTCCATCCAAAGATCAAAGCCATTCGCTCCTTCGGCCTGTGGATGGCAATAGCGTTTGAGTCCTTTGATATTTGCAAGAATGTCATTGACAATTGCATCGAGAGGGGGGTCATTACCGACTGGTTCCTCTTCGCTTCCAATTGCATGCGCATCTCCCCACCACTTACCATCTCCAAGACGGAAATAGAATCCGCATGCCGTGTAATTCTTGAGTCAATACAAACGCTGCCCGCGTAAACCCTGGAAACCCCACGAGACGATTTAGCTGCGTGTTTTTAATGAGGACAGTAGCTTATCCTTAAAAGTGTAGATAAGCAATAGACAACCTTATCCAAAACAAAGGATGCTCCATATACCTCCCATATTTGCCTCATATATGTCCCATACCTTTAAAGATATGGGACATATATGGGACGTATATGGGACATATATGGGACATACTATCCTTTACCGTTGCTTTTCTATTTCGCGGACATTAATGTATTATTAGGCTCCCTACCTTTCCCACAAACTGTTTCATATCCGGATCTCTGTTGCGATTAATTTCCTGAGTTCTCCAAAATTGTCCCGGAATTATTTTGAAACTTCCTTTCACTGCACTTACTTTGTAATACAAAGTGCTTTTTTATGAGCGTAGAAAACCAGCACCTGGACGCTTTACAGGACATCCGAAAGATGATGCAGCGGTCCAGTCGTTTCATCTCCCTCAGCGGCCTTAGTGGCATAGCCGCGGGTATTTGGGCTCTTATCGGGGCCTACCTTGCTTATCATTGGATTGGCGAGTACTATTATCATTATGAAGTACGTGATTATACCAATGGCGGTTTTCATGATCTTAAGCTGAGACTTTTCGTGTTGGCTTCGGCTGTTGTAGCCCTTGCGCTCCTCTCGGCGCTTTATTTCACCTGGCGCCGTGCAGGAAGGAACAACCTTCCTCTGTGGGACCACACTTCACGCCAATTGGTTGTAAACACGGCAATTCCAATGGTAGCCGGCGGCCTTTTCATTATGGCTATGCTGCAATACAGTGAGTGGCACTTTGTGGCACCGGCTTGTCTCGTGTTCTATGGACTGGCACTGGTCAATGGAAGCAAATACACCCTAAGCGACATTCGTTACCTCGGCTTCTGCGAAGTCGTACTGGGGCTGATCAATACACAGTTCATCGGCTACGGCCTCTATTTCTGGGCCCTGGGCTTTGGTATCCTGCACATCATCTATGGCTTTGTGATGTGGTGGAAGTATGAAAGAAATCCGGCTGCTACCAATGATTGAACAATTTTTGAAGCAATCACTCTAATGGCAACAAACAATCCCATAGCAGGTCTCAATAAAATCTTCGACAACCGAATTCGTTTGGGCGTGATGAGCATTCTTATGGTTAACGAAGAAGTGAATTTTAATGACCTCAAGCAGATGCTCGAAGTGACAGATGGCAACCTGGCTACCCACCTGCAAACTCTCGAGGAAAGCGGGTATATAAAGGTGCAAAAGGGATTTGTGGGCAGGAAGACCAACACAACCTATGCCGTTACCAAGGCAGGAGCCAAGGCATTCAATGATCACATAAGTGGACTGGAGAAAATGATCAAAGGAGTCAAGTAAATTTTTTTTGTGCCTATACTTTGAAATACAAAGTGCTTTTTAAATATGGACAACAATCACCTTTTAGCTCGCAACTTTCGAACCTCGGCCTCGGTCATCACACCGGTGATACTTGCTGCCTGTTTGGTGTGCAACTGGCCGGCGCATATGATTGGGCTCGCGCTTCTCGCTTGTTTCGTATTTAGTTCACCCTCGACGCTGGCCCTGCATCTCTTTCTTTGGCTATCCCAAAGGCTAAGATTTCAGACCGGGTTTACCTGGATGCTTTTATTGGCCGCCATCCCTATCGGATCACTGGTGGTGGCGGAGCTATTTGCTGCCTGGGTTCCCGGGCGTACCGGGATTATTCTAGCCCTGGTGGCCGTTAGCGGTTACCTGGCACTTTTTTCAAACAGCCTCGCGATTTCTCAAATCTTCAATTCAACGGATCATGAAAGAGAGGAAAACAATTCAATTGATTAGGCGGTTGCTCGTTGCCTTCATCATCATCCTCTTTCTCAGTGGATTGACTGCTATTCCCGTGATGGCGGAACTTTCTTTCCTGTTGAAAATCTTTTCATCCCCAACTCAATTTCATAGTTGGTTGGAAAGAGTTTTATCTGCTTATAAAAACGTAAACAATGATGCTCCTTTTCTATTGTATGGTTATGACTGGCTTGCCTTTGCCCACTTCGTTCTTGCTCTACTATTTATTGGGCCCTTACGGGACCCTGTAAAAAATATCTGGGTCATCCAATTTGGCCTCATATGCTGTGTGTTGATCTTTCCCTACGCATTCATAGCAGGTTCATTTAGGGGAATACCAATCGGTTGGCGGTTAATTGACTGTTCCTTCGGCCTGTTTGGCTTCCTGCCTCTATGGATCTGTTACACCAAAACACAAACCTTAATCACCAATAACTATTCAACTAAATAATATGGAAAATGTAATTCAAACCGTATGGACCAAAGCGCGGATATTAATTAAAGCGCTCATCATCGGCGCCATCGTCTTAATACTTCAAATTCCAACCTTCTACGTGCAGGACCTGGTCAAAGAGCGCGAAGACCGTCAAAAGGAAGCGATCACAGAAGTCAGCAGCAAATGGGCGACCCGTCAAACCATCACGGGCCCTATACTAGTTCTTCCCTACCTGCAGGCAGGCGTTGACACTACTGCAAAAACAGCGACAAAGCATTTTGCCTACTTTCTGCCCGACGCTTTAAACATCACTTCGACCGTAAGACCGGAAGAGAAATATCGCGGCATTTATAAAGTGATGTTATATACTTCTAACAACCACCTCACCGGAACCTTCAATTCCATTTCACTCGAAAAGCTGAAGCTCGATCCCAAAGACATACTTTGGAACGAAGCGTTTGTTCATGTCAATATCTCAGATATCAAAGGCCTGAACGACGATCTAAGACTTCAATGGAACAACCAGGTTCTTACCATGTCGCCGGATGTAGTGGAAGGCACTGCTATGACCGACGGACTGAATGGTCCTCTCACTCTTTCGGGTTTAGATGACTTAAAGCACGTTGATTTTTCCTCCAACATAAGTCTGAACGGTTCACAGGAACTGCTCTTTACGCCTGTAGGAAAGTCTACTTCCGTTGATATGTCTGCCAGATGGCCTCACCCGAGTTTCACGGGTGACATCCTGCCGATGACCTCAAACATTAGCAATGATAGCTTTACCGCCAAATGGAAAAGCATTGCTCAAAAGAGGAGCTTCCCTCAACAATGGAAAGACAATGCGTTTACCATCTCACCCAAAAATCAGAGCTCTGCCAATGTCGTGCGAAATGACATCACTGACAATGCATTCGGTGCAGACCTCTATGTTCCGGTCAATGGTTATCAAAAAACGACACGATCGATAAAGTATTCCTTTTTATGTATACTTCTCACCTTCGCTGCGTTCTTTCTTATCGATACCACTAACAAGAAAGCAGTCCAT
>DATDNL010000564.1:0-2371 GCA_036518315.1 Flavisolibacter sp.
AGACACCTTCCGGTTAGAAAGCGTTGTACTTTTCATAAATTGTTTTTTAGTGATGAACTTTTCAAAAGAGAAGCAAAACTCGTTGTGAAGTCACCTTGCATCGTGGGCGGAAAAGCCAGATAAATCGCCTCTGAAGTCAAATATAGAAATAGAAGTTCCTGCAGAATCCTATACCCGAGTATCGTCTTAGTTCTTATCATCTTATTCTTTTATTACCTCGGTGTCTAAAATAACAACCAACAAAACCGATCGGAAAACTGTTTCTGCCTTCAGCATGGAGGAAGGTACCAATCGATCTATTCCATCCACCTGGTTTTCATTCAACTACTAGTTTCGCATTGGGAATTTTCATAGGAATTGGAAAGAGTCAAAAACACGACAGTAAGTTTTTGATATATGCCTGGCGTTTCTACGCCGGGTTATTTCCTTAATTTTATATATGATTAGCCGAAGAAAATAGCCCTGCATCGAAATCAAGACACCATCAATCAAATTAATCTCAACAGAATGGAAACCGTCATTGAACCAAAAAGACTATTGCAGCGGTCATTCATAATCTGCAAAAGAGGAAATGCATTTATACCAATTAGGGCAGAAGATGTTTTATTGATTATGCATCACTCCGGGATAAACTTTGCTATTGATAAAGGGAACAATAAGTATGTTGTCGATAAAACACTCTCAGAATTCGACCAAATGCTCGACGAGAGTATTTTTTTCAGGGTGAACAGGCAAGCAATCGTAAATATCAACTTTATAAAAGAGTTCAAGTCGACCGACTATGGCAAAATATTAATTGAACTTAAAGACTCCTCCTGGATTCGAACCGATATTGTCGTAAGCCAGGGGAATGCGAGAAGATTCAGGACCTGGATCGACAATCTGTAACAAAGAAAATAAGCAATAGGATCGATCTTCAGCAAAGAGTAACCTTCATCCGCTCTTCTTTTTTTCAGAAGAATCAAACCGCTGCTCTTGATCCTCCTCCAAGTCACTATTGCTCATCAGAACTAAAGTATCCTCGCGTCGTCCAGCAAATTGAGCCAGGCTCCGACTGGTTGTAAAAGGAGAAGAATGAACAGAAAGAGGTTTTAAGAGACACATATTGGAGGCTGGAAACAATCGCAGAAGTTGACAGCAAAATCGGGTTAGTGCATCCTGAAATGTTTTGGTGCCAGTTTATTGAATTATCTAATTGGACGTTCATGGTTTTCAAGTTGCAAGGTGATCACTTGATTCGCTTCTTTAAATAGGAAAGTGCAGTTTGCAAAATTAGATCGTTGCCTGGTGACTGTTGCTTCACATCGACCAGCATCGGGGGAACATACTGTTCGCGGGGCAAGCCGTTAATGTGATACAAGCGCTCGGTGGCGATGTTCACACCTATTCCCGTATTAGGCAACTCAAACGTCTCTACGGCGCCATTTAACCTCGCCATTTCAGTCCCCATGACCATTGCCCGCTTGAGGGCGTCAAAGCCAATTGTAATTCCCTCGCTCACACTACCTGTCCAGTGGTCAACCAAAACAACCAAAGGTTTCAGGTAGGGACTTTTTCTCGGGGAGACAATTTCTTCCCAACTTCTTTTCACTCCCGTCTGACGCTCCTCAGCCCATAATTCATGTTTTTGATAGAACTGGTCCGAAGTAATGAACCGTCCTAGGATAGCGCGTGCCACCGCAGTGTTGCCACCACTTGGAGTTTCCCGAAGATCAATTATTAGAGCGCTACTCGCGAGATACAAGTTCAACACACTGTCAAACCTTGGGATAAGCTCATTGTCAAAAAGGAAGTTATTGATCTTAATGTATCCTATGGTACCAAGGAGCTCTGATTCAATCATCGATGGGTACTCGTGGTTCTCCAACATCATCTCCTTCTCGTCAGGATAGTATTCTTTGACACCAGTTTTGGTTCTCAATGTGATCTTTCGTTCGTGCACGTGATCACCTGCTAAGGCCATCCTAAGTGCAAAGCTTTTTGCATCAGTGTTTTTATTGTGCCCGAGAAAAGGTTCTATTGCTTGCTCCACCGGGAGGTCGTTGATCGCAAAAACCTCTGCACCTGCAGCTATTCCAAGTTTGTCAGGACTAAATCCCTTTCGGACTTCCACGATGAGGGGCTTGCCATTTTGATACTCGGCCCACATATCTGCACCGGTTGGTACTAACCTTATGGAGGTTGGATTGTTCGTGTGTAAAGAACAATGATGATCATATAACTCATTCAAAGCTCGTTCAAGCACCGACACAAAGCCTGAACGCATCGTAACCGTATCTACCTGCATTTGGTAAAACGGTTTCAGACCTCCCCAATCGACATGTTTTTTATCGAAATAACAATAGTTATTTTGGAAGGTCTGCCAAAATGC